>NZ_JACRGA010000027.1 GCF_016217785.1 Methanobacterium sp. | reverse complement strand
GATTATCTGGATCTGGCATCTAGGATTGTTTCCTATATGAACAGTAACCATGAGGCTCCTATATATGGGTTGAATGGTCTGGGTAAAATTAGTTATCAGTCACTGGTTTACATGTACACCAGGGTTTTAGCCTACAGCGACACCAACAACGCACTACCTAACTATGCGGTAGTGAAACCATGGTCTACTGCAAACATACCCATCAACGGAAACTCAACTACCGGTACCAGTTTCACTATAAGTGAAATTGCCGATGGAGCACTCCGGGTAAAAAACTACATCGAAAACAACAAAGCACTGCCCAACTACGTAACCCTGGGAAGCACTCAGGTAAACATGGCACAGTTCCTTCATTTACTAACTACAGCCACTGTAAACCTGAATAACAAGAACACCGCACCAGTATACTTGAACAGTGAAACACTACCCTCTTCAAGTTACGAACAGATGACCAGTGGTAACATATACTTGAATGAATATGTTGATTTCGCTCAGCGTATCTCAAGTTACATGGACACCAACAACAAAGCCCCAGAATTTGGGATAGTTGGACTCGGGAAAATAAGTTATCAGTCACAGATATACCTCTACTCCCGAGTGATGAACTACTATGGTACCAACGGTTATTTACCCAACTATGCATCCATGAAACCATGGAGCAGTGTTGTGGGAACCAGTGAAACTGTACCTGCGGATCTACTACAGTACCTACAGGCAACTACGAACTGTGAGGTTAACGACCCCCGTATAATTGCATTAGCCCAGAGTATAACCTCTGGTGCAACATCCAGCTATGATAAGGCCCAACGCATCTTTAATTGGGTGCGAGACAACATAGACTATTCATATTACTACGACTCTCAGAAAGGAGCAATTGGAACCCTCTCTTCTGGAAGTGCGAATTGCTGTGATCATTCACATCTAATCGTGGCCCTTTCAAGAGCAGCTGGATTACCTGCAAGATACGTACATGGAACCTGTTACTTTACCACTAGTGGTGCTTGGTATGGTCATGTATGGGCTCAGATATATGTAAATGGACAATGGTACAATGCGGATGCAACTAGCTACAGAAATGAGCTAGGAGTAATCAACAACTGGAATACCAACTCGTGGACTTATAAAGGCACCTACACGGAGCTGCCATTTTAAACACTTTTTTTATTTTTTTTTTATTATCCTAGCGTTAGCTATGTTAGGTAAGTCTCTGGTTCTAGAATTAAAATGTAATGGCTTCAACTATTTCATCTGCAAGTAAAAGCAAGTCATAGGGAATATCATGGTCTTCAGGAAGTGGTTTGACCTTTCCCATATTATCCCTGTCCCTGCTCACCATTTTTCCACTTTCCAATCCACATCACGGGCCCGAACTTGAGGTTTTTCCCCGAAACTCCTTGATGGTTTTTATTATTAGAAAAAAAATATTTGATGGTTGATAATTAGAAAAAATTAGCAATGTTTAAAGCTACCTGGGGGAAAATCCGACTCTTTAATCTTTTTAATGATCTTACAGGAACTATCCAGGGTAGATCTATGATAACCTTTAACTTTGGCCACTTCTGCTTCAATACCCCTTTTTTCCAGTTCTTCCCTTAACTGGTCCAGATCAAAGTTCTGATCAGGGCCAATGGCAATGATATCTGGTTTGACCTTACTGACTGTGCTGAACATATCTGTTTTGCTACCTAGGACGGCTTCATCCACCATTTTCAGCATCTGAACCACTTCCAGGCGCTGTTTTTCAGGGACAATAGGCACCCTTTTCCTGGCACGCACAGTGGAATCCCGGGCCACCACAACCACCAGACGCGCACCATCCCCTCCCAGTTTCTTTGCCTCTTCAAGGTAAAGTCCATGACCCGGATGTATTAAATCGAATGTTCCAGTAGCCATTACAGTTTTAATAATTACACCTCTTGTAAAATATTATTTTAATACATTATCTGTTTTTTAATACATTATCTGTTAAATGAAGTTGCAAATAAAGGAAATTTCAGTAAAAGTTCGAGCTTATTTTATCATTTATAACTATTTCTCCAAAGATAAAAACCTATTTACTAAATTTTCATTTTCCATTTTCTAAGACACTAATTTCTACTTTCCATAATTTCTACTTACTCCCACTAATTTCTACTTTCTCCACAAATTTCTACTTACCCTATTGAAACTCATCTATTGGACCCTAGATGTGATCAGTACCATGGTTGGGTTTAATAAACGTTAGTTTTATAAATAAGGAATTAGTGAATTGAATCCTTAAGATAAAAAAAATAATCTCTTATGTAATGGAAAAAATAAGTCTAGATAACTTTTATTTGAAAAATTTACATCATTGGTAATTATCATGAGTTCAAAAATTGCTAGAGGAAGCCTGATCATGTTGATCGGGTATTTCATATTCCGTGTTGGGGGTTATTTTTATCGTTTTGCCACCGCATACCTTTTGGGTCCGGCTGGTTTTGGAATACTTAATTTAGCTCTTCCTACGCAGAGTATATTGATACAAATAGCATCTGGGGGCATGCCGCCCGCCATTGCTAAACATGTGTCTGAATATTCTGCTAAAGGTGATGAGGAAATGGTTAAACAGGTAATCCATACCTCTCTCAAGATTGTAATTATTCTAGGATTCTTTTTCAGTTTAATAATCTTTCTACTGGCAGATCCATTGGCCAATGGTTATTTCCATAAGCCAGAAGCTGCACTTCCCCTGAAGCTCGTGGCTTTGATTACTCCTTTCAGTGTTATAGTGGGTGTTTTCAGGGGTGCTTTTCAGGGTGTTTTCCAGATGGGAAATATAGTTATCACCAAGGCATTTGAACAGATTTTCATGATCAGCAGTGCCATAATCCTGATTCTGGTGGGATTCTATGTGGCTGGAGCGGTTATAGGTACTGCCATAGGTTTCTTGTTCTCAGCATTAGCCGGATACTACTTATATAGAAGGGGACTGGGTAAACGTCTTAAAAATGTGAAGCTGTCATTCACCCTAAAACAGGAATTATCCTTAGCTAAAGTTCTTATTATCTTTGCATTTCCCGTTCTTGTTACGGGGCTTGCTGAAACTGCTCTATTTGACGCCATTGGAAACTATATTGTCGGAGCATATCTGGCCAGTGAACAATTGGGATTTTACGGTGCAGCCACTCCTATAGCCCGTTTACCCCTCATAATTTCCATGGCAGTTGCAACTGCAGTATTACCTGCAACAGCAGAAGCAATGGGCTTAGAAAACCGACACGTACTTAAAAGTTATGTAAATCAGTCCTATCGTTACGTCAGTTTGGTAGTGCTTCCCATGTGTGTGGGAACCTTTATATTTGCCACCCCAATAATGAAATTACTTTACGTGAATCCTGCTTTCATGAATGGTGCAGCAGCTCTGCAGATATTGGCAGTTGGAATGTTATTTTTCACGATTTACACGGTTTCATCCAGTATAGCTCAGGGATTAGGAAAACCATACCTCCCCATGATAATTTTAATTGCAGGAGTTATATTAGATGTGGCATTGAGCACGTATCTAATTCCTATTTATGGAATTACTGGTGCTGCTGCAGCAACTACCATCACTGCCCTTTTCATAATGACTTCAATAGTATGGAAAACTCTTCAAGTAGCTGATGTAAAATTAGAGTACAAAGATTTGGGTAGACTAGTACTGGCAGCGGGAATAATGGGAGCGGTACTGCTATTAATACCTCAAAACCTTTTAATTAGTCAAGCAACTTTGAACTCCGCACATTTCGACTATATTTCATTCTTTTCCAAATATGTTGCTTTCTTACTGGTCATGATATTGGCAGCCATTGTTTATGTGGTGTCTCTCGTACTGGTTGGAGGACTTAAAAATAGCGATATAAACGCCCTTCGAAAATTAAGTAACAAAACAGGGCCCTTGAAAGGGAAATTAGAGAAGGTTATTTCCTTCATTGAAAGATTCGCCCATTAAATTGGATATGGGGCGTAAGTCTGAGAGTATTCTTTCCCAATCATTTTTTTAATAATTTAAGTTTTTAATGGATGTAAATAACTCTAAAATAATTCAAATTCATTATATTCTATTTTTATTCAATATATTATTTTAAAATATAATATTCCCAAATTATTTCCATAATCAATTACAAACAGTATGAGTACATGATTATTCTGAAAGGAATTGGGACCGGGCCTTACGTGGGAGTGGGACATGTTAAGAAGATAAAGAAGGATGAAGATCTCCTAACCCTGAAGGGAGGGGAGATAGTAGTTTTATCCACGGCTTCCAGAGACATGGTATCTTATCTTCACCGGGCAGGTGGGGTGGTGACGGATTATGGTGGTCTCACCAGCCACGTGGCCATAGTCCTCCGGGAGATGAAGGTTCCCTGTGTGGTGGGAACAGGCAACGGCTCCAAGAAACTTAAAGAAGGTTCAATTGTAACTGTAGATGGCAGAACAGGTAACATATATCATGGTTTCATGGAAAGGGAAGGTAAACATGATACTTCTGAAGTCTACTATCCTGCCACCAGTATCAAGGTCAACCTAAATGTTCCTGAAATTGCCTGGAAAGTGGCACCCTGGGCCGATGGTGTGGGATCCATCCGTATTGAAAACAGCATAATCCGCACAGGAAAACATCCCCACATACTTTTGAAGGAGGGAAAACTCAGTAAAGTCATTGCCGATTCGGTAAGACTGATAGCCGATGCATTCCACCCCAAACCGATATGGTTCCGGACATTTGACATAGCTACCGACGAACTAAAACGTTTAGAGGGTGGAAATATTGAACCAGATGAAGCTAACCCCTTACTGGGCCTCAGAGGCATTCATAAAGATCTTCAGAACCCTGAAATCCTGAAAGCAGAGTTCGAAGCCATCTTGAAACTCATGGATGATGGTTACGATAACCTGGGAGTTAAAATACCATTAGTACGGGATGTTTCCGAGTACAGGGAGGCTAAAAACATTATGCGCCAGGTTGGAATCAAACCTCATCTAGACTTACCGGTTGGGGCCTCCATTGAAACTCCATCTGCAGTTTTCACCCTGGATGAGTTCATCTCTGAAGGCATGGACTTTGTGACCCTGGGAATGAGTGATATGGCCATGTGCTCTATGGCAGTGGACAGAAGAGGCGTTAAAGTGGCTAAACATTTCAATTTAACCCATAAATCAGTTTTGAAGATGATTGAAATGGTTATAGAAAAATGCAACCAGAATAAAATTGAAACTTGCATCTGTGGCCATGCCGGTTCGGATCCAGCTATTGTACGCTGGCTAGTGGAGACTGGTATCAGTTCCATATCCACCAATCCTGATCAGATTCTTAAAATACGTAAAGTGGTGGAGATAGCTGAAAAAACAGTAATCCACAGGGGATTCACTCACTAGTAACTTTTAAGATAAATCATTGATCAAAATTAACCTTATTGGAGTCCAATTATCTTATTATCTTATTGAAATATCAATATCATCAACTTCTTCGTGGTTTAATGTAATTTTTTTTAATTATTTTTCATTATTAAGATGCCCGGGGACCTGAAAGATGATAAAAAAATTTAGGGAAAAGTTAAAAGAAAATAAGATATAATTTGTTACTTGTTTTCATAAGCAAGGGCATCTTCAAGGTTTATGGTTCCTTTATAAAGTGCTGAACCAATCACCACACCGTAGGCATCAGTCTGGCTGAGGGTAGCCACATCTTCCAGGGTGCTGACGCCACCTGAATAAACCACAGGAATATCAACAGATTCTAATAGCTCAAGGAGGGGTTCAACCCTGAATCCACCTAAAAGGCCTTCATGGTCCACATTGGTGAATAGTATCCCACCAGCTCCTTTATTTTCCATTATTTTTCCCAGTTGGGGGGCGGTCTGGTCTGTTTTTTCCATCCATCCCCTGACCACTACTTTGGAGTCCTTACTATCCAGGGCCACCATAATACGTTCACTTCCAAATTCACGAGACAATAGTTCAACGGTTTCGGGATGTTTAATTGCAAGGGTTCCCAGTATTATCCTGTCCACACCTATATTGAGTAAATGGGTGGCATCATCCATGGTGCGAATACCTCCACCCATCTGGACTGGTACTGAGACATTTTTAAGTATCTCTTCCACCACTTGGATGTTACCTCCTTCTTCCAGGGCCCCACCTAGATCAATAACATGCAGTACATTGGCTCCTTTAGCTTCCCATTCAAGGGCAACTTCAGCTGGATTATCAAGGACAATCTGTTCGGTTCCGGGTTTTCCCTGTACTAACTGCACACATTTACCGTTTTTAATATCAACCGCAGGCATAATAATCATTAAATCACCTTAAATTATCTTTCCGTTGGATTATAATATAAATTATAAAATTTTCATTGGATTATTCCCATTAGATTATACTTAATTATACAAATTAAATTATTTATACCAATTAATCCCAATCTCGGAATATAGTAATGTAAGTATAACAAAAGAAGGAATATTAACTATTGCTTAAAAATAATCTTCTTTCAGAATACTCTCCTGAATTATATTCAATACCAGGAATACCCATTGATATCTTGATATATTATGATTCCTAGTAGGTTTACGATTACTAGTAGGTTTACGATTATTAGTTGAGTATTGCTATAAATCATTTACTGTAATTAAATTAGAGGATGATGCTATGATTAGGGTGGCTTTAAAAGTTGCTTATCTGGGAACAGATTTTTATGGTTTTCAAAGACAACCAAACTTGCGCACAGTGGAAGGAGAGCTTATAAGTGCTCTGGAAGAATCTGGTGCAATAACTAACCTGGGCCAATCAAACTACTCTATTGCCGGCCGTACTGACCGGGGAGTTCATGCCATGGGGAATGTGGTGTCATTTCGCACAGATAAAGAGCCAATAATAAACCAGATAAACGATCTCCTACCATTGGATATAAGAATTCTAGGATCTACCAGAGTACCACTGGGATTTAAAACTCGATATGCCCATAAAAGACACTATCGTTATGTGCTCTGCAGGGAACCAGGTGACAATGAGTGGAATACTAATAAAATGCAGGAAGCAGCTCATTTAATGGAGGGAACCCATAACTTCCTGAACTTTTCCAGGAGAAGTGAACGAAATCCTCTGAGAACAGTAGATAGTGTTCTGATCACACCAAAAGACAATATGTGCCTGGTAGATGTGGAAGGTGCGAGTTTCCTGTGGAATATGGTCCGCAAAATCATGACTGTCCTGCTTAGTGTAGGGAAAGGTGAACTAGAGCTAGAAGATATTCAAAGGTGTTTAGATCCCCAGTACCCGGCAGCCATCACTCCCATGCCCCCTGAGAGCCTCATTCTTATGGATGTATTTTATCAGGGTGTGAAGTTTAAAGAAGATGATTATGCTCGGACCAGGTTTATTAAGTCCCTGGGAAAGGAATGTTTCGATCATCAGAAGATGGTTGCCGCGACAAAGGAGATGATGGGTGTATTAAGGGAGAGTAAAGCTGTTTAAGGATTGAATTATTTCTATTTAGATAATTGGACTAATTTACAATTCTTAAACTTACTCTAAGTGATGGGCAGGGGAAATACTAAATAGTAACAAAAATATAAAATGAGTAAATTAAGAGTAAGTACTAAGATAGTATCCTAAGGAGGAAATCATCTGGTTCACCGGTACCCTCAAAATTTTAAAGAAAAATTTATTTTAAATATAAATGGGCAACGAATAACTCCCAAAGGTCAAAGAGGGATCATAGTAGGCCTTGATCCTGGAATGACTGTAGGGGTAGCTATTCTCAATCTTTCAGGTAAAATACTAAGCGTTAACAGTTTTAAAGAAGTTTCCCGTGCAGAAATAACCAAACACATCATCAGTTTTGGTAGAACTGTTTTAGTAGCCACTGATGTTCACCAGCCCCCTAAAATGGTGAAAAAAATGGCAACATCCCTTAACTCCAAAATATACGCACCATACCGGGACCTGGCAGTAGCTGCCAAGAACGAGATGGTGGATGATTACATCTACTCTGGTGATAATCGCCCTATATCACGCAGATCCCGAGATACTGAAGTTGACCTAATACCACAAAATGCTCATGAACGGGATGCACTTGCTGCAGCCATCCAGGGGTATAAAAAATACCAGAAAAAACTGGAACTGATTAAAAAGAAAGCTCTGAATATGGAAATACCCTCTGAAATGGTGGATGAAGTGAAAATCATGGTCATAAATGAAGTTCCCATCACCAAGGCCCTAAATGCTACTATGGAAAAATTAAAACATCCGGTTACACCCCCCACAGCAGACACTCCTAAGATTAAATCCTCTAAACTTCCTCCTAAAGAAGATATTTTTAAAGGTGAAATGGTCCCGGAGACTTTTAAAGAGGATTCTCAGACAGAGGGCATGTTTGAACTAATTTCCGGTTTAAAAAGCAAATTAAAATCCCAGGAAAAACAGATCAAGAATTTGCAGAAGAAAAACAGTATAATGGGTAATGATCTCAAAAGATACCAGGATGAAATATCTCAGCTGGAAAGTAAGATTGAAAGATTACATTATCAATACTCCCAGAACATTTTACATCAAAAGGAAATTGCCACTAAAACATCAATCATCAGGGGTCTTCAAGAGAAATACAACCATGAAAAAGCTTTAAAGAAAGATTTAGAGGAACAATTAGAATCCATAAAAAGAATAAGAGCCATGGAACTTTCCAGGGAAGCATCACCTGTTAAAATCATTGAATCATTTTCAAAAGACGCTATACGGGAAGCAACAGGTGCATGGAATATTAAAAATGGGGATGTGGTTCTTTTGAGAAGTTCTGAAGGAGGAGGTTCTCATACTGCAGCTTTACTGGTTCACTTAGGGGTTAAAGCAGTTATAACAACGGATAAAATGTCTCACCAGGCCCGAGGGGAATTTGAAACAAACATGGTTCCCATAATCCCCCTGGAAGCTGTGGATTTAAAACTGGCTGATGATTTTGCAGTTATAATGTCCCAGGATCTTGAAACAGAAATCGTAAAATGGGAAAAAAATCAGGAAGAGAAACGGAAAAAAGAAGACACTAACAAACTTTTAAAGATAATGGATGATTACAGGGCTAAAAGGAAAAGATCTCCCCATAATTTTTAGATAACAAACATGATTAATCCAAAGGTAGTGGTTAATCCAAAGGTAGTGGTGATAAATCTATAATGGAATTAACCTTTTTTTAAGATTTCAATGGAATCTTTATTAATGAATTAATCTTATTTATATTTAATAATACCAACAAATACATTGAATTAACCTTTTTAATATCATACCAAGGATGGTTGTGGATTTAGATGAAGATAGCGTTTATCATAGGTACCAGGCCTGAAATCATCAAAATGTCTCCTTTAATCGATGAAGTGGATAAAAGGGGAATAGATTATATTTTAATACACACAGGGCAGCATTACGACTTCGAAATGTCCCAGCAGTTTTTCATGGACCTGGAACTCAAAGAACCAGATTATAACATAGGAGTGGGCTCAGATTCACATGGGAAACAAACCGCGGTTATGATGGAAGGAATTGAAGAAGTTCTCCTTTCTGAAAAACCAGACATTGTCCTGGTGCAGGGTGATACCAATGCGGTTTTAGCCGGGGCCCTGGTTGCAGCTAAGTTACACATAGCAGTGGGACATGTGGAGGCAGGGCTTCGTTCTTATGATAAGACCATGCCTGAGGAGATAAACCGTATGGTGGCTGATGTCTGCACCAACCTCTTCTTCGTACCCACCGAAGAAACAGCCATAAACCTGCTCTTTGAGGGAATATCCCCTGAGGATATTTTTATCACCGGCAACACAGTGGTTGATGCCTGCCACCGAAACCTCAAAATTGCCAGTAAAAGCTCCCACATCATGTCAGAGCTGAAACTGGAAGGAGATATCTTATCATTAACTTTACACCGTGCAGAGAATGTTGATGATAGGGAAAGGCTGGAAAACATTGTTGAAGCTCTCCTGAATATTCAAGGTCTTACCATTGTTTTCCCGGTACACCCGCGTACTGTGAAAACTCTTAAAGAATTCGGAATGTATTCCCAACTTGAAAAAGCTCCCCACATTCGGATGATTAAACCCATTGGCTACCTTGATTTCCTGATCCTGGAGTCAAATTCGAAGTTATTAGTAACTGATTCTGGTGGGATCCAGGAAGAAGCCATAACTCTTGATGTGCCCTGCCTCACCCTCCGTTACAACACAGAACGACCGGAAACAGTCCATGCCGGTGGTAACATTTTGGTTGGTTCAAATACTGAAAAAATAACCAGTAACATTGCCCTGATACTGGCAGATGATAGTTTATACCAGCAGATGAAGAAAGCACCTAATCCCTATGGTGATGGTACTGCCTCAGAACAGATGGTTGATGCTATTCAGGATGCATTTAATCAGGGTAAACTGGAAATCAAACCTCCTGAGAAGATAGCCGGGGGACAAATGAAGAAACTGTTAATTGTGGATGAACAGGTCACTGTGGCTGAATTTGAAGAAAAAAACCCAGATTGTACTATAAATATTGTATTTGATGGTGTTAATCCAAAATTTCCCCATTCTAACCTTTCAATCCATGGTAAAACAATAATGGTCTCTCAATCCTGTGCTACTGATTTTTAATTACCTTTTTTTAATCTTTTTTGTATTCTGGAAACAAAAATATAATTAACCTAAAATAGTATAAGAAGATTAAAAAAAGATTTAAAGGATTTCTAATTTAAAGAATTTCCATGCTTATAATTTTTTCGAATCTTTTCAAATAACCTTTAAATCAGTTATCAAGTAGTTCTAAAATATATTAAGCGGTTTAAACAGATTCGTCAAAAGTTTATCTGGTATGAGTTAATTAAACCTCATTTATAATTTTATTAAATGGGTAAACTGAAGAAAAATAATATTAGACATATTACACTAATCTGAGACTATAAGAATACTGGAAATTTAATTTAGGAGGTAACTCCTAATTATGAGATTATAACAATACTTGAAAAATAAGTTGGGGTAAAAAATTATCTTACAACAACCATGATTGATAAACCACCTCAGGGGATAGATCAATGATTAAAGAAAATTCACCCATAGCAATATTTGGTTTGGGCCACATGGGGCTTCCCACAGCCGCGCTACTGGCAAAAAGTGGCCTGAAGGTTGTGGGTGTTGATATAAACAATGAAACTGTTGAAATGGTTAACTCTGGGCGATCTCCAATTATGGAACCTGGCCTGGAAGAGATGGTTGAAAAGGCAGTGGGAAATAACTGTTTATCTGCCACTAATGACACTTTAAGTGCAGTAAGAGCGGTTAAAATAATTATGATTATCGTTCCCACGCCAGTGGATGATGATAAAAAATCAGATCTCTCTGCAGTTATCTCTGCATCCAAATCAATTTCTGAAGGTTTAAAAAAGAATGACCTGGTTATCATTGAAAGCACGGTACCACCAGGAACCTGCGAGAATATGATAATTCCCTTACTGGAAGAAAGTGGTCTTAAAGCAGGATGCGACTTTAAAGTAGCTTACACTCCTGAAAGAGCCCTTCCTAACAACACCCTATATGAAATGACTCACAATGCACGGGTAATTGGCGGAATAAACTTTGAAAGTACTAAAATGGCAGCTTCACTCTACAAACGTATTACAAATGGCGAGATCATAATGGTACCGGACCTGGTGACAGCAGAAATGGTTAAACTAATGGAAAACACCTACCGGGATACTAATATCGCCCTGGCCAATGAACTGGCTTTAGTATGTGATGTTTTAGGAGTGGATGCCATTGAAGCCATCCAGGCTGCTAATCATCATCCCCGGGTGAACATACACACACCTGGGCCTGGTGTAGGTGGGCACTGCCTTTCCATAGACCCCTACTTCATAGTGGAAATTGCACGGGAAATGGGAGTGGAAACACCCCTCATCCAGACTTCCAGACAGGTTAATGAAAACATGCCTGGGGAAGTTGCCCGCATAGTGGCGGGAGCCTTGAAAGATGTTGGTAAAAATATTCAAGGGTCTAAAATTGGAATTTTAGGCGTGGCTTACAAGGGAAACGTTGCCGATGCCAGGGAAACACCTGCAAAACCATTAATTGAGGAATTAATCAGTAAAGGTGCGGAAGTTATGGTTAATGATCCCTATGTATCCCCGGATATCATTAAATCATGGGGGGCTCAGATCGTAGACTTGGAAACTGCCCTGGCCTGTGATGCTGTGGTTTTGGTAACTGATCATGATCTCTATCGGAACATCAAACCAGATATGATAAAAAATGGATTGTTGATATGCACGCGACCTATTCTTGACAGAGAACTCTTCCAAAAGGGTGGTGTGGTCTTTAAGGGAGTTGGAAGATCTTGAACCTTCTAATTTTTGAATACACCAGTGCAATGGGGATCAAAGACCCTGCCTTAACTGCGGAGGGCAAGGCCATGCTCCGTGGTCTTACCTGCGACCTGGAACGTTTACCAGCCAGCTACCTTATCTCCAAAAATATTGATGTAATTGAAGGAAGCAGATGCAAACCAATAGTTACAGAAGGAGCTATTGATGAATGGATCTCTAATAATATCTCTCAGTTTGACTTTTGTTTACCCATAGCTCCTGAAGAAGATTTTATACTATGTGGATTAACACGACTCATTGAGAAAAATGGTGTTCGGGTGGTGGGATCAGATTCAGATGCAGTACGCATTTGTTCTGATAAATACCTCACCTACAATATTCTGGAAGATGTGGTTCCAGTCATCCCCACCCACAGGGTTGCATGGGAAGATATTGGACTGTATGGGCAGGGGATTTCAGGCACTAAAAAAGTGGTTAAACCTGCAGATGGGGTGTCCTGTTCCGCAGTACAGATCGTGGATTCTGAAGACTCTTTTAAAAATGCTACCCGGAAAGTGAGAGAGGTAAGTAGCCTTCCTTACTTCCTGGTGCAGGATTACATTGAAGGGGCGAGTGCCAGTGTAAGTTTGCTCAGTAACGGTAAAAAAGCCATTCCAATTAGTTTAAATCAACAGAATATCAGTACCGAGAATGGTGTGATACAATATAATGGTGGAAAAGTTCCCATGACCCATCCATTGGAGGATGAGGCTAAAAAAATAGCTAAAAAGGCTGTTGAATCCATTAGGGGATTGAAAGGTTATGTTGGTGTGGACATGATCCTGGGTGATGATAAGGTGCATCTGGTTGAGATTAACTCCCGGATAACCACACCCTACGTGGCTCTTAGAAACATGCTCAGCTTTAATTTAGGGGAAGCTATAGTTCAGACTGTACAGGGTCAACTTCCCAGGGAATTCAGCCTGGAAAGAGAGATAGAAATCCAGAAAACTGGAAATCGCCTCCATTTAAAGGTGATTAATTGATAAATGGGAAATTCTCTTTATTTAAAGGTGATTAATTGAAAATTGCAGGTTTTGATATTGGCGGAGCAAACACAGACCTGGCTGTGGTTGAATTTGATGAGAATGGAAATATTATAGATATAAGGACTGAGTTTTCTTATCTTCCCATGTGGATCAAAAAGGATGAACTATCAGCCACCCTCCTGGAACTTTTAGGCACTGATATTGATGAAATCGACGCAGTTGGTGTTTCCATGACTGCCGAACTTGCTGATAGCTACCAGAACAAGAGTGAGGGGGTGCTGGATATTTCAGCCAGAGTCATGGAATCATTCAACCTGCCAGTTGCATTTGTGGGTCTTAATGGTATGATGAATTATGATTCAGTTCGAAAAAGTCCACAGGAGTTGGCTGCAGCTAACTGGATCGCCACAGCACCAATAGCAGCTCACATGGCCCCTGATTGCATATTTATAGACACCGGAAGCACCACCACCGATATCATTCCCATTAAAAATGGTATGGAATGTGCTAAGGGAAGATCAGATCTTGAAAGGCTTGCAACCGGTGAATTAGTATACACCGGCACCCTCCGCACTAACGTTGCAACCCTGGTGGATAAAGTACCCTTAAAAGATGAATGGGTACGCACAGCATCGGAACTTTTCGCAGTAACTGCCGATGTTCACTTGGTTCTGGGAAACATCACCCCTGAAGATTACACTTCCGAAACCCCTGATGGTGAGAATAACTCTCGTGAGGCTTCACTTTTAAGATTATCACGGGTGGTATGTGGGGATATGGATTTACTGAGTCAGGATGATGTTGTGAAAATAGCACGGTTCATCTACCAGAAACAGACAGAAAAAGTGGCTGAAGCCCTTAAAGAAGTCAGTGAAAGGGAAAATATAGAGCTGGTAATTGCAACAGGTTTGGGAATGAGCATCATAGGATGTAAAGCCGCAGAACTCCTGGGCCTGGAGGTTAGGACCATGGAGGAAATCCTCACCCGGGAGGATTGTGTGGTGGCCCCTGCGGTGGGAACCGCTCTTCTCATGGAGAAGTTCCTGGAAACAAGATCTAAATCTCGGGATTTATAATATAGAAAAAAATCATGGGATAAATAGTAAAATATTCATTAGGAGATTATAATTCTATGAAAAAGAGTTTAATAATTGTGATTATAATACTGGGGTTAGTGGGAGTTTTTTTATTTGCTAACTCGAGTCAGCACTCTATTTTAGGCTCTAATCAACAAGGATACGTCACTAAAGAGGTTTATTCTCATTATGGTAATTCTACTGTAAAAATTGCCGTGGTGACGGGCATGCATCCTCGGGAGAATCTCTCCACCAACCTGGTTCCCCAAGTGGTGAAACTCTATGCCATTCTGAATAATGTGGAGATAGTTGATTATCATGTGACGGTAACTGACCAGCCAGATGACTTTGATGTTGGTCGGAGTAATGGCCAGGACCTGGTTGAACAGTATGCCATTCCAGATATTAAAAAATCAGATTACCAGCTGGTAATCATTGCCCATGACCATGAACAAGGTTACGGTGAAGGATATTACATAGCCACCCCCACCCATGATACCAAATCAATTACACTGGGTGAAGCAGTTCATCAGTTACTCCCCCAATTTAATTATTATCCTGGTTCATCCAGCACCCGTGAGAAGAGCAGTTCCATATCTCAGATTGACCGGCCTCTGACCAATGCAGGATATCCTGTTTTTGTCTATGAGATTCCAGAGTGGAACACCCAACTGGAAGCAGCACAGATGACCTACCAACTCTTCAGTGCCAGTTTCAAAGTTATAACGGCTTCAAATTAAAAAAAAAGATTAAAAAATTGAAAAAACTGATTAATAGTGAGGACATGATTTAAATTATTAAACCATGATTGAAATCATTAAAAAAATTCCATAAAAATTTAAAAAATCATTTTAATAGAAAAAATTTATACATTAGAACCATTCATATTAAAAAAAATTATTAAAAAAGAAGGGGGGGATAGTTTGGGATGGAATTATTTGCTGGTATTTATTTAAATTCAATCAATATCAGTATGTATAATGAGCAATCCATATATCACTATTAAACAGTATAAAACATCCAATTAATACCAAACATTTTTCATACCCAGTAAATAGGCAATGATATTAGTTCCCAAGTGAAGAAAGATACTAATTATAATTATCAGAATGATTAAAGTAAATGGAATAGCTACTACCAGAGATGCGAAGAGTAGGGCACCTACCACAAAATCTAACTGATCCATAAATGGTACTGGTCGTCCTCGTTCCACTTTGAATCTTCTCTTAATAAAACTCCCACAAGCGTCTCCTATAATCGCACCACTACCCAGTGCAAGACCCAGTAATGCGCCCTGTACTATGTTGTTGGTTATAGTTCCCTGAACCAGATTAGCTATTCCTGGATCTCCTAACACTAAAAGGTCATGTACTATATTACCGGCTATAGCTCCTTGAAGCAGGCCGATTCCCATTCCGATTAGGATGCCTATGATGGTCCCTTTCCAAGTGACACCATCTCCAAGTATCCTACGGCTGTCATTAAGGGATCGGCCCATATCAAGGGGTGTTCCTCCCCCAAAGGTAAGGGCACCGGCGTTGGCTAAGTAAGCCGGTAACATAAAGTATATAGCATAAGCGGATAAAATCAAAACACTGAAAATACTCGAGTCCATAGTTTACCTCCGATTTAAAACAGGATAATAGTTATGTGCTTAACCATAAATACTATATGCTAGTTGAAATCCTCAATGTTTGTTAAGGATGATAGTTGACTTATAACCCAAAATTCAATAATATATAGGTGAGATGATGGTCATAAAGAAAACGAAAAGCCTGTGTCCTGAATGTCTTCGAGTCTTGGATGCAGAAGTCTTTGAAGACCAGGAAAGGATAATGATAAAGAAAACGTGCCCCGAGCACGGTGAATTCGAAAATACTTACTGGCAAAGTTCAGAAGCTTACCATTACGCATCTGATTATGGTTATAAAGGTGATGGTATTGACAATCCTCGTACTGCTGTAGAGGGCGAATGTCCTCAAAATTGTGGGCTGTGTGCTGAACATGAGAGTCAGACTATATTAGGCCTTATTGATGTTACTAATCGTTGTAATCTTCGTTGCCCTATTTGTTTTGCTAATGCAGCTGTATCTAAATCTTTATATGAGCCTACTTACGAGGAAATACGTGGGATGTTACGGAATCTCCGTGCAAACCAACCAGTCCCCACCCCTGCCATCCAGTATGCAGGTGGTGAACCCACTGTACGAAAGGACATTGTGGAACTGGTGAAGTTAGCACGGGAAGAAGGATTCAGCCATACTCAAATAGCTACCAATGGTATTAAACTGGCTAAAGATCCAGAGCTTGCTCAGAAACTTAAAGATGCCACTTTAAACACCATTTATCTTCAGTTCGATGGAGTTACTGAAGAACCATACATAAAAGCCAGAAACCGTAACTTACTGCCAATCAAATTGGAAGCCATTGAAAACTGCCGTAAAGCAGATCTGGGAATTGTATTGGTACCCACTCTGGTTAAAGGGATCAATGATGATCAGGTTGGTGATATCATAAGATTTGCCATTGAAAACCTGGATATCATCCGGGGCGTGAACTTCCAGCCGGTGTCCTTTGCGGGCAGAACACGTTCTGATGAAGTGGAAGAACAGAGAATAACCATACCCACCTTCCAGAAATTGGTGGAACAACAGACCGATGGCAAGATTGGGTGTGATGATTTTTACCCTGCCTCTTCAGTTATACCCATCACTGATTTTGTGGAAGCCATTGAAGGAGAAGATCAGGTATCATTCACTTGCCACCCCCACTGCGGTGCTGCCACCTATGTTTTCATTGATAATGATGAAATTATCCCCATAACTCAGTTTGTAGATGTGGATCGCTTTTTCAACCTTCTTTCCCGAAGCAGTGGTGATATAAAAGATGGGGGATTGGTTGGTAAGGCTAGGGTCATAAGCAGGGCCACTATGGAACTTCCCAAAACTATTGACCGGGATAAAAAACCTGATTCACTGGATATAACTGGCATACTGACCAAGGTCTTTAAGGAAAGATCTTACAGTGCCCTGGGAGATTTCCACCATAAAACGTTACTCATATCCTGCATGCACTTCATGGATCCCTGGAACTTTGACCAGGACCGGGTTAAAAGATGTGTGATCCACTACGCAGTTCCTGATGGACGTATAATACCATTCTGTTCTATGAATGCAATTTACCGCTCAGAGGTTGAGAAGAAGTTCGCAAAACCACTGAAAAAATAAGTTTGCAAAAACACTAGAAGTTCTCTAAACCCCTATAATAGAGTTCTTTAATCACTCAATAAAATAAAACTGGTATCAGAATTGATAATTAAAACTCCCTCAAGGCTCCATCTAACCCTGATCGATCTCAACGGTTCACTGGGTCGAATAGATGGTGGGGTGGGCCTTACACTGGAAAAACCCCGACTGGTTCTGGAAATGAACCAGAAGGGTAGTGAAATTGCAGTAGAATTTAAAAACCGCCAGAACATACCGGTTAATGTTATAAATGATTATGAGGATAAAATAAGAAATTCTGCCCATCGAATGATAGAATACCTTCATTTAGAAGGAGGGTATAGTTTCACTATTCATGAAACATATCCATCCCATTCTGGTTTGGGTTCTGGCACTCAACTATCTCTGGCTGTGGGTAAACTCCTTTCTGACTTGGATAATCGCGAAATAAGTGTACCTCAAATTGCTAATATCGTTGGTCGTGGAGGCACATCGGGTATAGGTGTAGCATCCTTTGATGAAGGTGGTTTTATAATCGATGGAGGCCACCATCATGGGGAGAAACCTGACTTTTTACCTTCATCTGCTTCAGAAGCATCACCTCCACCAATTATTGCCCGGTACGATTTCCCAAAGGACTGGAAGGTGGTTCTGGTTATTCCTCATGTTGAAAAGAATGTTTCCGGAGAAAAAGAGGTTAATATCTTCCAGAAATACTGCCCCATACCCTTAGAGGAAGTCCAGCGACTTTCACATCTTCTCTTAATGAAGATGATGCCTGCTGTCTTAGAAAAAGACCTGGAAGGTTTTGGAGAAGCGGTTAACAGCATACAGAATATTGGATTTAAAAAAATCGAGAACAGGCTGCAAAAACCAGTTATAGGGGAGATAATGCAGTTTCTTCGGGATGCTGGTGCCCCGGGGGTGGGTATGAGTTCATTTGGACCTACCATCTATGCAGTTACTGACAGTCCTCAGAGTATAGTAAGTGCAGCTAATGATGCACTTGCAGATGTAGGTGGCAATATCATTGAAACCAGGGCTCAAAATAATGGTGCTGTCAGGTAAAGGCATACTTAAAAATTAGTGATTCTGCGGTTTAATCAACTGAGTTTCTGGTTTGAAAAATCAATTACTAAAATCCAATTATAAAATATAAATTTACTAAAATCCACTATAATCCAATTATAAATAATAAATTTACTAAAATCCACTATAATCCAATTATTAAATATAGAAATCATCCTGAGTCATTTAATTAAAAAAATCATTCTAATGGTACTATGAAAGAGGAAATAAAAGGTAAAGTTTGGAAGTTCAGGGATAGTATAGACACTGATGTAATAATACCCGGACGATACTTAAGGACTTTCAGTTTAGACGAGCTGGCAAGTCATGTCATGGAAGGAGAGGACCCTGAATTCGCCAAAAATGTGAAAAAAGGTGACATTATCGTGGCTGGTTGGAATTTTGGCTGCGGATCCTCCAGGGAACAGGCTCCAGTAGCTTTAAAACACGCTGGTGTGGATGCGATTGTAGCTAAGTCTTTTGCGCGTATATTTTATCGTAACGCTATAAATGTGGGTTTACCAGTCATAGTGGCGGATATAGATGCAGATAAAGGAGATGAACTTCGAATTGATCTGGCAGAGGGAATGATCCAAAACCTAACCACTGGAAAAAGTTGCAGTATACAACCCTTCCATGATTTCATGCTGGGAATACTCCAGGATGGGGGTTTGGTTAAACATTATTTACACGAAAAAAAGAAAAACCATCCTGATGAAGTTTAATTAAATAAAATTCGCATAGATTTATATTTCCATAATTTTTATCCCTATTAATATTTTAACTACTAAATTAATATTATAATAATGGTTTAATCCATCAATTCTTAATCAGAATAATTCATATTTATAATATTTAAAATACATAAAATTTTCATAATCTTTTACAATTATTCTTTAACTTATTTTGATAGCGAGGAAAGAAAATGAAATGTCCAGTTTGTGATTCTGAATCTCATGAAATACTAAAAACTAAGGGTAAAAACACCAAAGAAGTTCTTTTAAAGTGTAATGAATGTGGAAACACATTCAGAGAGACAATAAACATTCCTAAAATGGTGGAGTGCCGAGTAATCATCAGCAAATTTGAAGAATCAGTAAAAAAAACCATTAAACTCTATCCTGACGAGATTTTGCAGGCCGGAGAAGTGCTGATTGTGGATGATGAGGAAGTTGAAATAACTTCACTGGAAAACACCAGGGGCGGTCGTGTTTTGAAAAGTCCGGTCTCTGAACTGGTAACTATCTGGGCTGCATCCCTTGCCGGGCCAGCCAGAGTAGGAATATCCATAGATTACGGTGGAAGGATCCTGTCCCGAAAGGTGGAGGTTGAAAGGGATTTCCAGTTTAATGTAGGGGATGTTGTGAAACTGGAAAGATCAGTCTTCCAAATAAAATCCATGAAAACCATTACATCAAGGATCAGGAAGGGCGGGGCTGTGGCAGAACAAATTAAAAGAGTTTATGGAAGACCTGCAGATAAAAGAGACAGATTTCAGTATGATTTAACCTCTAAAATAGTTGAAACAGCTGAAGTGGTTGATGAGAGTGAATAATCTAAGGATAATAATATGCCCCAAATTTCTCTAATAACCAATCCCCTAGTCTTCAGCATTAATCAATCCCCTAGTCTTCAGCATTAATCAATTCCCTAGTCTTCAGCATTAATCAATTACCACATCTTTAGTATTAATCAGTTTCAGCAAATCTTCAGCATTAATCAATGGCAAATTCCATATTAATCGATTCACCAAAATAATCTTAAGTTCATTTATCCTGTTTGAAAACCAGGATTTTATGAGAATTTTTAAAGTGGTTTATATGAAGGCTGAAAGAGAAAATCTGGTGGAAAGACTCTTTAACCAGGGATACATAAGGACTAAAAATGTAAAAAAGGCCATGCTTAAGATTCCTCGGGAGAAATTTATGCCCCCTGAGAACAGTTCTTATGCATACCTAGATCGTCCATTTCCCATTGGGAATGGTCAGACCATTTCTGCTCCACATATGGTGGCAATTATCGCCGAAAAGTTAGAATTACAAGAAGGAATGAATATTCTGGAAATTGGAACTGGTTGGGGATATAATGCTGCGGTGGTAGGTGAAATAGTGGGCAAAAAAGGCCATGTCTACACCATAGAACGAATTACCGCCCTGGCAGAAAAAGCCAGAGACAACCTGAAGAAAACTGGCTACTCTGATGTTGTAACGGTGATAGAAGGCGATGGAACCACAGGATATCCTGATAAAGCCCCTTTTGATCGGATTTATGGAACAGCCAGCGCCCCTAAAATTCCAGAACCCCTTAAAGAACAGCTGAAAATTGGTGGAAAACTGATTATACCCATGGGGTCTGATTACTTTCAGGAACTGGTATCTGTCCAGCGAATTGCCGATGATGATTATCAGACCATTAATCTGGGAGGAGTTGTTTTCGTTCCAATGATCGGCAGACATGGCTGGCCTGAAGATTAAATGAAATCAAACCTAAAGAATTAATGAAATCAAACCTAAAAACCTAAAAAACCTAATTTTCAGTTATCTTAACTCCTATTTTTTAAATATATTTCATAATGATCTCTCCATCATAAACCCCTTCACTTGCATAGATAATTCCAATACCTTATCAAAACAACAAATAATCTTATCTAATATAATCAAATTTATATCAAAAATATCTAATTAGAAACATTATTATAAAATCCTGATTAACATGAAAATCTATATGGAAACATTTGGTTGCACCTTCAACCAGGCAGACTCCCAGATAATGGCTGGTTTACTGGAAGAAACTGGTGGGAAAATTGTAAAATCCCCTGAAGAGGCGGATGTTATTATCATAAACACCTGTTACGTCAAACAACCCACTGAACAGAAAATAACCAATCGTATTGGTAAAATGCAAGCTCAGTTTCCACAGAAGAAATTGCTCATTGCCGGCTGCATGGTGGATATTGATCCAGAAAAACTGAAAAAACTGGCACCACAAGCAGGATGGATCGGGGCTCGTAGGATAAATTCAGCTCCAGAAGTGGTCGAAGCAGTTATGAATGGTCATCTGGTGAGGGAAACAGGTCATGGGGATGATGTTAAAACCTGCCTTCCACGGAAGCGTTCTAATCCACTGGTGCACATTCTCCAGATTTGTGAGGGATGTCTGGGTAAATGCAGTTACTGCTGCACCAGATTTGCACGGGGAAGATTACAGAGTTATCCTGTATCTCTTTTAAGAGCCGAAGCAGAGCAGGCAGTGGCTGATGGGTGTGTGGAAATCCAGCTCACAGCCCAGGATACTGCTGCCTATGGAAAAGACACCGGGGAAAACCTGTCTGATCTTATAAATCAAATAACTTCTATTGAAGGTGATTTTCTCATACGAGTAGGAATGATGCACCCCAAAAACATCGAAGACGATCTGGAAGCCATTATAACTTCTTTTAAAAATGAAAAAGTCTATAATTTCCTCCATCTCCCCTTGCAGAGTGGGAGTAATCAGATTCTCTCTGATATGAATCGTGGGCACACTGTGGAAGAATACTTGGATATAGTAAACCATTTCCGGACAGAAATACCAGAACTATCCCTGGCAACAGATGTCATTGTAGGATACCCCACCGAGGATGATGATGCTTTCCAGGACACTCTTGACGTAATTCAGGAGATATACCCTGATTTTCTACATATCTCCAAATATCATCACCGCCCTGGCACCAGGTCATCATTACTTCCTGAGATTGATCACCAAACCATGAAAAAGCGTTCCCGGCAGTTAAACGATCTTAAAGTAGATATTGCCACCGCTAATAATCGAAAACTCAGGGACACCCATCAAAAAATACTGATCACCGATAAAGGAAGTAAAGGGGGATATATAGGCCGCACCAACTCCTATAAAACTGTGGTAGTGGAAGAAGCCCTTCCGGGAGCTTTTCTTGATGTAGAGATAACCCATTCCCTGAGCACATATTTAAAAGGAAAAATCTCCAAGTAAGATGTTGAATGTACTGACTATTATCTACTGGGACCATTATTCTACCGATTTATGAATTTAATTTAAGCAGATGATTATCCTCATCATTGTAGATTAATGTAAATTTAATTACTATTTTTCCTTTTAATTACATTCTTGTCATCGGATTCTTCTTATTTATAATAAAACCTCTTTTTAATCCCATGGTAAACCATATATAGCCCTATAAACAGACAAAAAAAAGATAGTATGAACTATTTAGTCTGTGAAATTTGCGGCGGATACTACCAATTGGCGGATGGAGAGTCCTCTACTGACTTCGATTCATGCCAGTGTGGGGGTAAACTCTATATGGTGGGAGAGGGGGATGAATTTGAATTCCAATCCCCTAAAGTCATCTGTAAAGACTGTGGTAATGTAAATACAATTAGCACTGCTTTTTGCAGTGCATGTGGTCAAATATTAATCCCGGCCAAAGAAGTATCCGGGACTACGCGTAATGAATCAATTAAACCCCTAGGAATATTTGCCGGGGTGACGTTCATTTTAGTTTCAATAGTTATACTGGGATTATTCGTTTAATTTATTCAGATAATTCGTTAGGTTTTTCGATAATTTTATTTGTTATCATTTTAGTTTTATTATAATTCGTTAACATGTATCCAGTCATATTGCCATTAAATCTTTGATGAAATGATTTTCTCTTGATGAATGTTATTTATTAAAATAGTTATTAATTTCAGAGGCTTTAATTTTTAGGGGGCTCTTGTAGGGATTTGTATAGCCGTAGTTATTTCAATCATTCCTGGAGGATTTATTCTGGCTTATATGGGAATTCTCCCCTGGTTAGCCATTTTAATAGGAGGATCAGTCATATATGGAATATTAACTGGAACCGGTGGTTTAGTAGCTGTTGCCGTGCGTAAACACACTGGAATAATTTAGATATAAGTTAATTAATTTGAATTACAGAAGAAGGACTGTTTGCCGTATTATGGGTGGCTTTTAACTTATCCTGAACATCTTTATCCTTAGAATTGGCAAAAACCACATATTTAGTTTACAAATTAATGGAATTCATGTAAATCTTAGAAAATTAGTTTTAGATCTAAAAAATAAACCATAAATTATACCGTAAATAATAAAGGCATTTCAAAAAAGCTAAAATAATAAGTAAGGGGAGTGCCGTGGGCCGGACTTGAACCAGCGACATCCAGATCTTCAGTCTGGCGTTCTCCCAACTGAACTACCACGGCATGATGGGCCCGACGAGATTCGAACTCGTGATCACCTCCGTGTCAGGGAGGTATCATACCCCTAGACCACGGGCCCGCATTCAAACATTATTGTCCTATACTATATAAACCTTTTCCATGGAATGCCAAATAAAAATTTATCCAAAGTCCACTCCCTAAAATTATAATAATATTTAAGAAAAATGTATATGCCTAAAATAACAATAAGATATACAATAACAAAAATGTAGGGGTGACATGATGGATATCCAGGATCCAATAAAAACCACGGTAGAAGAGCTTCGAAAGGTTTTGAATATAGAAAACGTGATTGGGGAAGTAATAGAAAGCGAAGATAAAATAATGATACCTGTAACCCGAATGGGAATGGCATTTGGAGCAGGCATGGGTGATGGAAAAGGTTCTGCAAATGAAGGATTTTCTGCAGGAGCTTCTGGTGGAGGTGCAGGTATAGAACCAGTAGCAATGGTAGTGGTTTTCAAAGGTCAAAGCGGACCTGAAGGAGTTAAAGTATTGCCATTAAAAAATCCAGACCCATTATCCCGGGCAATTGGTGAAGTCAGTACTGCCATAGTTGAAGTCATGGCTGAAGGGAAAAAAATGGGAATGGGTAAAAAACACACTAAAAAACACACTAAAAATGCTGAAGAGGCAAAAACTGAAGAAAAAAAGGGTGAAGCTGCCGTATAAAAATGGATAAATTCAAAGAAATTTAAAATTTGTCCAATTGAACCTAAACATTTAATAACCTTAGAGCGGGTTAAGTTTGATATACACTATAATAGGCATCATAATACTTATTCTGGTGCTTATTTTATTGTCTTTTCTTTTGATTCCACTTAAGCTATCTTTAGAACTAGAAAAACAGGGATCTGAACTTAAAGGTCTTTTTAGTCTCAGATTTTTAGGTATACGCATTTTTTCAAGGGAAATACCTGAAGATGAAAAGGATAAAGAGGAAAAAGTGGAAGAAGATGAAGAAGAAACAGATAAGAAGGATGAATTTGACCTAAAACGTATTTTAAATATATTAAGATTACTTAAAGAATCATGGCCGCATATTTACCGGCTGATAACTGCATTTTATAGATCAGTGACTCTGGAAAAGTTTTCCCTTAATTTGACATTGGGAATGGAAAGTCCGGCAGACACTGCCCTTTTCACAGGATATATCTGGTCATTCACCTATCCGCTCAATGCTCTTACGCGAATTGATGCTGTTATAACACCAGATTTCCAGAGAAGGGTCTTAGATGGTAATTTTCAGATGATTATAAATTTAAAGCTCATCTGGATAGTGGTAGAAGCCATACGGGCATACACCAAAAAACCAGTACGAGAAATGATTCAGGAAATGCGTCGTTGATTGGTTGGAAAAATGAAAAATGAAAAAATAAAAGTTGGAAAACCAGTAAAAATAGAGAATAGGATTTTTTATCCCCTGGTTAAGATTTTTCACTGGAAACACAATCACGTAGAATCATATTCCCTATCTCCAGTGGCCATGATTGTAGTTGAAGGAGATATGAAATACATTCTTCCAATGGATGAATGTGAGGACTTAGAAAAGTTAGAACCCCTGATGAATATGGTCTAATACTATTTAAGGGAGTGCAGTTTCTTTTTAATGAACATAAATCTTTTCAATGGATTTCTCTGTCTTATTTTACCAGTAATATATGATCTTTTCAGATTTATTATCCTTTTTTTATAATATTCTTTAGAATAGATTTATGGGATAACTTCCATTTAAGAAAATCATTTATGTTTCTTTTTACAGAGAAATAAGTATAGATAGATTTAGTTTCAGGGGGATTCGTACTTTGAAGTTAGAGTGGGATGGATCGAGATCTGAGTATAAAACTTTCATGGTTTTATCTTTAGTAGTCTTATCCTGTGTTTTAACCTATTACTTTCACTTCGTTTTAAGATCCGGAATTGTTTTCACCCATTTTTATTACATACCCATAGTGCTGGCTGCGGTCTGGTGGAAACGGAAGAGTTTGTGGGTTCCCTTTTTCCTGGCTGGGGTGCTTATTTTAACAGACTGGATCAGTCCACTTAAAAGTGACTTTTTGTATGATGATATTTTCAGATCAATTATATTCATTTCAGTGAGTGTAATAACTATTCTTCTAAGTGAAAGCATAGAGAAATCGCAGATAAAGTTGAAAACCAGTGAAGAAATGTTCCGTTCTGTGGTTGAATCTGCCATTGATGGGATTATCACTACTAATCTATCGGGTAATGTAGTTTTTGTTAATGAAAGCTTTCAGAAAATGTTCCAATGCTCTGAAGAAGAAGTTCTGGGAGAATCAGTGAAGAAGTTTATCCCTTCCCGGTTGAGGGATAAATATGACGAACAAATGGACCAATTCCGTAAAACAGGTGAACATCAACTGGTTGGAACTTTTGAATCAGTGGGCCTAAGGAAGGATGGTAAAGAATTCCCCTTTGAAATATCCCTCACCAACTGGGAGGGGGATGGTGAAATATTCACCACTTCCATTATTAGGGATACAACCTATCGTAAAAATGCTGAGAAGACGCGGGCCATACTTTCAGCTATTGTGGAAAGCTCAGCAGAATCTATTATTGGTATGGATTTAAATGGTAATGTATTGAGCTGGAATAATGGGGCAGAGCGAACATATGGTTATAAGACAAGGGAAGTTCTGGGAAAATCAGGTTCCATAATATTTCCACCGGGTTCTGATGAACTCTCATATATACTGAAGACAATTGGTGGCGGGGAAAAGATCGATCATTATGAAACCAAGAGAATAACCAAAACAGGAGAAATGATCGACATATTCTTAACAGTTTCCCCTATAAAGGGTATATCTGGGGATATAATTGGATTATCTGCCATTGCAAGGGATATAACTCAGGATAAAGCCGCTGAAAAGGCATTGGCTAAAAGTGAAGCTCAGCTATCAATGATCACTACCCACATGGCGGATATTATATGTCAGGCCAGTAAGGATGGTCAATATATCTACGTAAGCCCTTCGGTAAAAACTGTTCTTGGTTTGGAACCTGGGGAACTGGTTGGAAAATCAATATTTGATCGGATGCACCCTGATGATCAGTCACGGGTCACCTCCTGCATTAAGGATGGCCTCGGGAAATGCATTACTCGATCGGTTCAGTATCGCTACATGAAGGCCGATGGCAGTTACGTGTGGCTGGGTACAAAGGGAACACCAATCTCTGATGAAGGGGTGGTCACTGGATTTATATGTAACAGTCGTGACATAACCCAACAGAAAAATGTAGAAGATGCACTGCGTGAGAGTGAGGAGAAGTACAGAACACTCATTGAATCAGCTAAGGATCCAATTTCTTTGTATGATGAGAATGGTATTTTTTTAATGGCCAACAAGTCAGGAGCACATAATATGGGTGAAGAACCTGCTGATCTGTTGGGTCGTTCACTCCGGGATTTTTTCCCCCCTGAAGTTGCCAAAAAGCAAATTGAATTAATAAAAAAAGTAATCAGCACAGAAGAGGGTTTAGATCTGGAAATGTTTGTTCCATACAGTGGAAAGGATCAATGGTTCAGTACAAGTCTACAACCAATTTATGGTCATGATAACCGAGTTCACAGTGTTCAGGTTATCTCTCGAGACATAACTGACATTAAGGAAGCCCAGATAAAACTTGAACAGGCCCTTAAGGATAAAGATATGCTGATGAAGGAGATATATCACCGGGTAAAGAACAATTTAATGGTGATTTCCAGTCTCCTTAATCTCCAGTCACGTTACATAAAGGATGAAGAAGCCCGGGGAATATTCAAGGAAAGCCAGGAGAGGGCTCATTCCATGGCCTTAATCCATGAAAGACTCTATCGCTCCACTGACCTGAAACACATAGATTTCGGAGATTACATCCGTACACTGTCCACGGATTTATTCCGAACTTATGTGGCTGACCCCGCCCGGGTCCAACTGGAACTGGAAGTGGAGGATGTGATGATCGATATCAACACCGCCATACCACTGGGTTTAATAATAAATGAATTAGTCTCTAATTCCATGAAACACGCTTTCCCCAACGAAAAAAGTGGGACAATAATGGTTAAATTCAAGGAGGATGGTAATCGGTGTGTTTTAGAGGTTAATGATACTGGGATTGGATTCCCCTCCGATATTGAACCGGATCAAACCGATTCACTGGGTCTTCAATTGGTTACCAGCCTCACCCAACAGATTGGTGGAGAACTGGAACTTGAAAGGAGTCCCAGAACCACTTTCCGCATAACATTTGAAGAAAAGAAAGTGGGTAAATCATAATAATAAAAATAATACCAATAATTGAATTCTATGGAAAAAAAAGAAGTGAATTATTTAGTTAATTAAAGGTCAATCTCTTTAAATTTTAATCTACCTTAAAGAAATCAGACTTCAATGCTCTACAGACTGGGCAAACATCAGGTGCTCCATTTTCTACAGTATTCCCACAGTATCCGCAGACATAGTAATCCACTTCTTCGTTATTTCCCAGAGCTTCCAGAGCTTTTTGGTAGAGTCCTGCGTGGATTTCCTCCACCTGGTTGGCCACATCAAAGGTCCACACTGCCTTTTTATTCTCGTCTGCCTTTGCTTCTTTGATGAAATCTGGATACATTTCTTCAAATTCTTCAATTTCACCTTCAATAGCATCTTTCAGGTTTTTTTCAGTGCTGTTAATACCTGCCATTACTGTTAAATGGTTATGTGCGTGAACAGTTTCAGCTTCGGCTGCTGCGCGGAAGAGTTTGGCCACCTGAGGGTGTCCTTCTTCATCAGCTTTTTTGGCGTATGCCAGATATTTACGATTAGCCTTAGATTCACCAGCGAATGCTTCATTTAGATTATCCATGGTACTCATGTTTTTTTACCTCATTTACTTGTAATCTTTTTTTTATTCTTATTAGATGGGATTACCTAAAAGGTGAGAGATTTAGTATTAGTTTTTCCCAACCATACAATTCCTCAACCATAACTTCATTTATATCTTTAAATGTTGTGATGTTTAAAGTTGCAGGATAAAACCAGTGCGTGCAAAGTTTCAGATGTAGGACACAAGTGGACCTGAAAAAAATATCATCCTAAAAAATAAGAAAAATAAGAAATAAAAAAAACTTAAGCGGATTTGACGGCCATTTCGATATCTTCGGCTTTGACAGTCTTTCTTCCAGCGTGTTTTGCAAGTTCGACGGCTTTTTTAGCTAGCTCTTCGCCATTTTCTTCCAGAGCTTTGGCTAAAGCCTCCTTTGCATCATCGCTTATCCTTTGTGCACCAGCGTTTTTGATGATCCTTCCAACTGGAGCAATTGGTAATTCAGCCATAATTTCACCTCCTAATCTAGCTAGGACTCTATAATATTTAAAGATATCGGTTTTCATGACATGATGGGCCATGGTACTTACCATGCACACTCACCACGTGTGATCATCAACCTACCAAAACTTTAAAGGTTATAAACATCAATAGGAATTCCCATGTATAAGAGTCCGGACATTGAACCCACCATAGAAGAGATACTTGATAAAGCTAGAAAACAGATTATTTCCTCTGAAGACGCACTTAAGCTTCTTAAAACTACTGGTAATGACTATCAGGCACTTATTCAAACAGCAGATTTGAGAAGACAGGAATTAGTTGGTGATAATGTTACCTATATTCAAAACTGGAACATCAACTTCACAGACATGTGCACTGGAACATGTGGGTTCTGTGCCTTCCGAAAAGACCCCACCGATAATGGTGCTTACTTCCTGAGTATGGATGAAATAGTACGAAGGGCAAAAACTGCATGGAATAATGGTGCAGTGGAAATCTGTATTCAGGGAGGACTCCATCCTGATATTGATGCCCACTTCTATGAAAAGATACTGCTCAGTGTTAAGGAAGAACTTCCCGATATCCACATTCATGCCTTTTCTCCTATGGAAATCTATTACGGAGCATCACAGTCCGGGATGTCCCTGAAAGAAACTCTGAAAATGTTAAAAGATGCAGGTTTAGGTTCCATGCCTGGAACAGCCGCTGAAATCTTGAACGATGAAGTTCGGAAGGTAATCTGTCAGGGTAAACTCACCACTTCAGAGTGGGTGGAGGTTGTTGAAACTGCCCACCACACTAGTGTGCCCACCACCTGTACCATGATGTACGGTCATGTGGAAAGTGTGGAGCACCGGGTGGAGCACCTGGAAATTCTCCGTAAAATACAGCAGAATACTGGAGGATTCACAGAATTTGTACCACTCACCTTCATGCACCAGAATGCACCCATCTATCAGCAGGGTATCTCCAGCCCGGGAACCACTGGTACTGAAGATCTGAAACTCTATGCAGTGGCCCGGTTGATGTTTGGAGAGTTACTACAGAATATTCAAGTTTCATGGGTGAAACTGGGATTCAAATTCGCCCAAGTATGTCTCACTGCAGGCTGTAATGATATGGGGGGAACTTTAGGAGAAGAGAACATATCCCGATCTGCAGGGGCGCAGCACGGTGTTTACACACCACCTAAAGAGCTGCAACGGATCATAAAGGATCTGGGACGGATTCCTGCCGAGAGAGACACTCTCTATAAGGATATAAAGCCAGTGTAATCATTTTCTTATATTTTTAATAATAATTAATTCCTACGACTGCATCAGAATACTTTCTGAACCCATCATAATTCTTTTGAGAGTCTAAGAATGTTTTCAAACCCTTTAGAATCTTTTTGGGATTCATTAGAATGTTTTTGGAAGATAGCTAGAAGGCTTTTAAGATTCATAAGAAATGTTTATAAATCTCATCAGAATATTTAAAAAGAGATTTTTTAGGATTGGGTTAAAATGGTATATAATTCTTCCACAGATATCTTTGAAGTTGCTTCCCAGGGAAGGATGCTGGTCATCACTGATATCCATGGGAATCTGGAAGATTTTAAGCGTTATGAATCTATTTTTAAGGGATGTCTGGACCAGTTGAAGGTGGTTATAACTGGTGATTTCATACATGAACTGGATAATAACTACGATGGTTCAGTGGAAGTCTTGGAAAGGGTGAAATGTTACTATCACCAGTATCCTAATTTTCATGTTCTATTGGGTAACCATGAGTGGGCTCATCTGGCTGATGAACCGGCCTATAAAATGGGGGTGGATCAAAAAAGGGCATTTGAATCCTACTTAAGGGAACGTTTTGGTGGAAAATGGGGATCGAAATTCAGATCATACCTTGAATTCTTTCGTGAGCTTCCAGTGGCCATTAAAACAGGAAATGGGGTTATTATTAGTCATGCTGGGCCGTACTCGGATTTTAAGAACCAGGAAGAACTTAGAAATATTACTCTAGCAGGATACCGCGGAAACAAGCCCTTGGAAAAAATGATGCTTAACCGGCCAGGTAACTACTCTAAAGAAGATCTGGAACGTTTCCTGGAGCTGGTTGGTTGTAAGGTCATGGTGGCGGGCCACACCATAGTAGATGGGGTGGATACAGTCTACGGGAAACAGATGATACTTTCATCCAGCCTCAGCAGTGGAAGGAAAGCCTACTTGGAACTGGATCTGGAAGCTGAAATCAACGATGTGGAAGATCTGATCCCTATGGTTCGCTGGTTGGAATAAAATTTATTATACGGGTTCTATTCTCCTTTATTAAAGGGATATCTTGACTAAGGGATATCTTGAAATAATAAAAAGAAGATTTATTAAAGGATATTTTTAAAATAAATTAGTAACCTGCCAATTTTTTGCAGGATACCCTAAGGTGGGGTTATGGTTCTAATAGTCACCCAATCTCCCTCCTCAACACTCTTCATAATTTCCAAACCTTCAACAACCCTCCCAATATGATTCACATCAGAGGCAGGTTGGGAATCTCCGAAGAATATGCAAAATGCCTTTCCTGGTGGCCAGTAAGATATATCTCCCTTATCTGAGGATGGTGATGGGTTTTCATAATCATGTTCAAAGGGAATGGGGAAGAAAACTTCTTCCTGCCATAATTGGGCTTCACCTTCCATGGGGAGGCTTTCGTAGAATGCCTGGGTCGTTTCAGGGTTTCGATCATCCAGGAGCACTTTAATTGTTCCCTTTTTTGATATTTCAATCTCTATCTCCATTGGAATTCACCTTACTATTTTTTTATTTTAGTATCATTTGAATTCACCTTAACATCGGAATTCACCTTAACTATAATTTGAATATTATCAATAAATTTTCAACCTTAAAAATTATTCTCTGTTTCGCCCTTTTTTAAGAGTTCTTCCATAATCTGCACACCGGTAGAGGTGCCGATTTTACTGGCCCCGGCATCGATCATTGCCATGGCAGTTTCCAGGTTCCGTATCCCACCAGCAGCTTTAACACCCATCTCCAGCCCTACAGTCTCCCTCATGAGCCTGACATCCTCCACTGTAGCCCCGCTTACTCCGAACCCGGTGGATGTTTTAACGTAGTGCGCCCCTGCTTCTCTGGCCAGCTGACAGGCGATGATCTTCTCTTCCCGGGTGAGTAGTGCCGTTTCCAGGATGACCTTCACCACGCGTCCCAGTGCTGCCCCCACCACAGCGGCGATGTCGGCCTGGACCAGGGAGTAATGTTCTGATTTGAGGGCGCCGATGTTCATCACCATGTCCAGTTCAGAGGCACCATTTTTTACAGCTTCCTCTGCTTCGAAGGCCTTGGCACGTGGTGTTTGGACTCCGAATGGGAATCCTATCACCACACAGACCTGTGTATCAGAGTTTTCCAGGAGTTCACTTGCCAGATCTGCTTGGGTGGGTGTTACACAAACACAGTTAAAATCATAGTCATCTGCCTCCTGGCAAAGTGCCTGAATATCAGCATCAGTGGCATCCCGCTGCACATTGGTATGGTCAATCATTCCAGCCAGTTCTTCTATGGATATCATAATCAAATCCCTCCAGTTCGTGTATTTAATAATCAGGTATTTAACAATTATTTAAAGGAATCCCGATTTTAATGGGAATTTTTCCCTTAATTATTATTTAATGCCATTAAACTAACTTTTTAGCCATGTAAGGTCCCTTCCTTTTATACCCAAATTTACGGTAATAGTTACGGGCTCCAATACCGCTGATAATAATAATCTCCCTTTTATCATACTCCTCACGGCTGATCTCTTCTGCCTTTTTGAGTAACTCCTCACCGTAGCCCTGGTGCTGCCACAGTTCATCTTCCCTTTCACCTAAAGGTATCATAGGGCCATAAACATGCAATTCGCGAAGTAAGGCTGTTTCAGGGCTGATCTCTGGGCGATGTGCATGTTCTGATGGCATGCGCAGCCTTAAAAAACCAAGGAGAACATCCGCTTCTGAGTCTTCCATGGACAGGAATATTTCCTCACCTTCACTGGCACGGTATTTCTCCATTAAAAGTTCTACATTATCTTTACTGGTGAATGTTCCCTGGGCAGCCTGGTGTCCCACTTCCCGGCAACGGATACACTGGCACTGAACTTTCTCTTCTTTCAGTTGATTGTAAACCAGTTCTCCCAGATTGGACTTTTTAACACCGGCTTCTATGAGCTGGGAGGGTATGTCCCGCTGGATGCGCATGGTACGCACCCACTTGGGCAGAATCTTCTTCACTTCTACTATGAGCTGGACTGCTTCTTCAGTAGAGTAGGGAGTGTAGTTTCCTTTCTCCCATAAGTCATGGAGTTTGGACCCCTCGGTCACCAGACAGGGGTAGATCTTCAGCATATCTGGTTTGAACTGCTCATCAGAGAATAATCTCTTGAACATTCGCAGGTCACGCTCCTGGTCACTAAATAGACCTGGCATGAGATGCATGGCCACTTTAATCCCGGAGTCCTTTAAAACACGGGTGGCCTCTACGGTGTCCTGCACCCGGTGACCACGCTCTACCCGGTGATATATGAAGTTGTAAATGGTCTGCACACCCAGTTCCACCCGGGTAACACCCATCCGGAGCATCCGATCCACATCCTCCCTTTTAGAGTAATCTGGCCGGGTTTCGAAGGTCATACCCACACAACGAACACTGGAACTTTCATTGGCCCGTTGAACGTCTTCCAGGTACTCAAACCCCTGCAGATCATGGTTGCCTCCGGTGTAGACATCTTCAGAATTCAATTTATACTCTTTAACTCCAAAATCCGTCATTGCAATTAAACACTGAGTGATGAACCATTCCTGGAAGCATAAAAACCGTGAGGGAAAAGTACCGCCCATGATTATGAGTTCCACCTTATCCAGGGGATGACCTATACTCTCTAACTGCTGTAATCGGTTATAAACCTGTTTATAAGGATTAAAATCGTACATTCTAGCCCTTAAAGCTGCGGGTTCTTCCCCAGTGTAACTAGGGGGGGCTATTGTGCTTTCAGGGCAGTAAAGACATCTTCCATGGGGGCATTTGTGTGGAGGGCACATCACTGCCACCACCGCCACACCAGAGATGGTCCTGGTTGGTTTCTTCTTCAAAATAGGGGTGATGATCTCCTTTTCATCTTCCCGGGCCATTTGAAGTATCTCAGAGTTACGGGGAAACCGGTCCAGTTTGTAATCACGACACACCTGAAACTTCGCCTTCTCCAGATCCTTCCTGTTTTTTATCCTTCCTTCCAGTATATGATTTATTATGGATCTTCCGGCTTCTTTCATTTCCTCCTTCTCCAAAAATCCCTTTTTTTATATTTATGAATGTTTTTAGTTTATCTTGATTTTTTAGAATGATTCCCTAGTGAAAATCAGATGATTGCCATGAAAAAATACATGATTTTATTATAATTTTTTTAGTTTAAGTATTTCCATGGCTCTCATAATGTCAGTTCTGGAAATTATACCCACCAATTGGTCATTTTCCACCACAGGGAGTCTTCCAATATTTGCCTGGGTTAACTTGGCCAGGGCATCGTTTAAAGGTTCCTCCGGGCTGCTGATAATCAGGTTACGGGTCATGAATTCAGTCACTGGTTTATTTTCATCTCCCTTTTTGGCACGGGAGATATCATTGAAGGTGATGATACCCTGAAGATTCTGCCCATCGGTAACTGGATAACCCATATGTTTATTCTGGAACATGATCTCCATGGTCTCTTCCACACTGGTCTCCGGCTGCACAGTTCTCACTTTAGGGGTCATTATCTCCTCTACCTTTATCCCCTCCAGGATGGTGGAAATCATTATCTCCTTGTACTCGGCATCAGCCCCAATGTAGATGAAGAGGGCAATGAGTATCAGGAAATAATTCCAGAATATCCCTACCACAGCCATAAATATGGCCAGGAACTTGCCCACCGAAGCAGCAGTTTCCGTGGCCTGCAGGTAACTCATTCTACCCGCAAGGAAGGCCCGTAAAACTCTCCCCCCATCCATAGGGTAGGCTGGAATCAGGTTGAAAGCCCCCAGAATCACATTCACCAGTGCGAAATAATTAAGGAAGGCTGCAATGGTAGGATATGGTGTTGCCAGTCCAAAGAAGAGACCGTAACATATTATGGCTATTAGAAAGTTTACCAGTGGTCCAGCAATGGCTATCCTGAATTCCTGGCCAGGATCCTCTGGTAACTCTTCCATGGCTGACACACCGCCAATGGGCAGAAGTACGATCCTTTCAATGCCAATACCATATCGTTGAGCAACATAGGAATGTGCTAATTCATGGAGAACAACCGTGACAAAAAGTAGGGTAATAAGTAAAGCCGCATTTAGATCAACTCCCGGGACCAGGTTAAAGAGGGCCACCCCGTAAATCAGGGCCATCAGGAGCAGGAAGGAAATATGCAGTTCCACTGGTATGTTAAAGATACTGAAGATCTTGAAGGAGTACTTCATTTAGTGTATCACCCGTAAACTTTACTTTATTATTAATTGGTTTTAAAACCGTATAAATGACATTGTAAGAAATAAAAAACAATTAATAAAATATATTGTTGAGAGGGGTCTTTTTGGCCAGTTTAAATCAGTCCTTCTAATTAGGGAAGATTAAAGGGATATGAGGTCCTTTAAATGGGCAATAAAATTATATACATCAAAAAACAGAGTATAGGATGGTGTTTAAATGAAAGTGAGCGACTTTTTCGGGCGAAGAGTTTTGGATAAAAAGGCTAATGAAATAGGTAAAGTTGCGGATATGGTCATAAAACCAAAGGAAGGTATTATAACCACTATAATTATATCCACCAGTGACTTTGGCCTCACCAGAAAAGATATTGAGATCGAAACTGCAGATATTGATGAAGTGGGGGACTACTTGCTGTTAAATGTTGAAAAGGCAGAACTGGAAGTAAGAGGGGAAATTGCTCTGAAAAAAGAGAAAGTAAGACTGGATATTAAAAAATAGAATATAAATTATTTGCAAATCTTAATTCAACAGAATTTATCTGGAAATATTTAAATCAAACATAATTATCTAGAAATATTAATTCAACAGAATTTGGAAATATTTCAACAGAATTAGTAATGCCAATCAGATCCAATAAAATATACTGGGGGTGAGAATGTGGAAGCTGCTAACAAGAGGAATAAAGAGATTTTAATAGGGTCTCATGTACGGTACAGTGGTACTGGCAGTTCCGGGGAAGTTTTAGATCTTCGTAGTGACGAGGATAGTGTTTGGGCTAAAATGGACACCACCGAGTTATGGTACAACAGCCGCTACCTGGAACTCCTGAACGAAGACGAGTATAACCGGCTTAAAAGAAGAGAATCCCGTAGAAAAGCTACGAAACCCAGTGAAGAAACTGATGACAAGGAAAACACCAAGAAAAAGGTGGAAGGCCTTAAACAGAACCTGGAAGACATGGACATGAGCAATGAACTGTGTGATGGTGGAGGTTAGAACCCTTCCTCCCCTTTTTTTAATTTCTTTATTCTGATGTCTTTAATCTTACTTGGAATATCCTTAAATTTTTATTTGAAATAGAACTCTTTTATTTTGAAATATTTCATAGAGATAGGATTAAAATAAATCGGACTAAGACTTCAAATTCCGGATGCATTCTGTTAATGAATCTTCAACTAAAGATTTATCAACATCAAGACCATCTAAAACCTCGATGTTGTAACTTTTTCCCTGAATAGGCTGGTGTACCGGATCACACACTGTTTGGTTGTTAGCAGGAATATGCACCGGGTCACAGATAATGGGCTCTGTAACCATCTTATAAAAGATATAAACAATAATAATTGATGTCATACCAGAAATAATGGCAATACTAATTTTTATTTTCTCATTAGGGATGAAATGGTCAATAGAACTGCTTAATATATAACTCAACACCAGACCAATCGCCAGAAAGAGGAATAAGCTGATTAAAAAAGGATAGGTGAAGTGGGGAGGATAATAATTATAATAATTGTAGTTAGTGCCCAGTAGAACAGTTATAAGGGTGATACAGGGAATGGCTAACAATAAAAATAGGGTTACCTTGAACTTGTTAGGATAAAGCAGTTCCCTGATATTTACCATAACTAGTTCTTTATCTTTGTTTGTATTTAATTTTTAAGAACTGCATTAATTTTTAAGAACGCATTGAGGAAGAATGTTTAACAGCATAATCCTGTTCCTTTAAGGATTAAATATTTCTTAAGATATGATTAAATCCGGAATATCCGGCCCAGGGTAGGCGAGTTTTGAAAATAATCACCCAAACCCCTCTCTTGAAACTTTTTCTCCAACAGCTGAAACCTCCCCATTTTTTCAGCCAATTCAGATGCCTTTTTTGCGTAATTTTCGTAAAAAACATTCATTTCTTGGGATAAATTGTTTATATCATCTTCAATTATTCTTTCGGCCACCAAACTGTATATTCCAAGTAAGGATTGGAGAGTGAATTCATTGGTGTCCATGATAAGGTTAAGTGTCTCATCTTGTAATTTTGCTGATTTTTTGCCGGGATAGAAATGCTGGAGCAAGTTGGAACGATAGGATAATGCGATGAGTTTATGGGATAATTCAGGGTATGGTGAGTTTTCCTGGTAAAAGGTAAGGGTGTTGAGGCGGAACATCTTCTCCACGGCATCATCCTGAACTCTATAATCCCAGTGGGGCCACTGGCCCCTTAAAAGCCCTTTACGTTTAACCATCCGTTCCAGTGGGGAGCCGGCTACAATTTCTGCCCGCCCAAAATCAAAGGCCAGATTTTTATTCTTATTCATGAAGTAGATGTTTTCGTTGATCTCGTCCAGGGTGGCCCGGGGATGGAACATCAACAGGTTAAAAGTAACACCCATATTAAAATCTTCCAGGAGTTTCAGGGAATGATTAATTTCATCTGCAGTCGAAGACCGGGCCAGGGCTCTTAGTCCACTGTCACTTGCATTTTCAACCCCCAAAAACACACCCACAGTTCCCATTTCTTCTAAAAGAGTCAAGATCTCCTGATCAACACCATCGGGCCTGGTTTTAATCAAGAGTGCAATATCCTCCAGTTCCACTCCCTCCCTTAGTAATGATTTTTTCAAGGAGTTTAAACGGGTGTGAGAGCTTTTTTTGGTGGGTAAAAGAAAATTATCATCATGAAACTGGAATAATCTCACTTTATGGTGGTGATAAAGTTCTCCCATCTCCCTGGCAACATTTTCCGGAGATCTTAATGAATAAGGGAGTCCTGTTTTTTGTTTATGAAACGCACCTATGCAGCAGTAAATGCACCGGGAATGGAAACATCCCCGGCTGGTGATGAGGGTGGCAAATCTCTCACCCAATCGCGTATGGGGCTTTTTATTACGCAGCGGGAATGGTAAATTATCCAAATCAGGGAATTCGGCAATGATGGTGTTCTCTTTTATTATTGGGTTGCCCTCAGTAAATTTATAGACTAAGTTGGGGATTTTTGATAAGTTTTTATCATTGGCTAGGGCATCAATCAATTTTGAAATAGGGATTTCTCCCTCAAAACGAATAACAGAGTTAATAGTCTCGTCTTTCAGTATCTCTTCAAATTCAAAGGTGGGAAAATGCCCACCCACAGTCACATGCACTTTGGGGTTGGTTTCTTTTATTTTGTGGATAAGTTCCAGGAACATGGGGGCCAGGGACTGGAAGGCCATTGAAACCGCCACCATATCAGGATGGAATGATTTTAATTCCTTTAAAACTCCTGAAAAATCATTATTATTGGAGCATGGGGCAATTTTAATGGTATGTTCTTTTTTCTGGAGTTCAGCTCCTAAATATCTGATGGCCAGGTTTTCTTCGTCTTCTGCCCCCACCAGCAGGACCTTTCCCTTTCTCTTTTCATTCATGTAAACCCAGGTTATTCAGGTGTTTAAATCGGATATTTTATGTTTAGTATTAATATAGAATTACATGCACATAATAATAGGTTTTAGAAGTTCGAGGGAGGATGTTGATGATGAAAGAAAATGAGGAACAGTACTGGATGCTCGGATTTTTAGGATTCATGGGGTTTCTGGGGTTCACTGGATTCACAGCCAACGATCCCTGGCAGTTTTTCCTGTTTTGTAACTTTGGTTTACTGGGATTTTTCACCTACAAATACCCGAGCAAAGCCATAATGGCAGTGGCTCTTTTAGGAGTGGCTGCAGGACTCATAATGGGAATAATGGGCATTACCGGAATAATTTAACTACTTTAAAATTTATTTTCCATTAATTTTTTTAATTTAGTTATCATCTGTATTTAGTTTATCATCCGCCCATTTTTTTTGAAATTCTACCTTAAGGGCTATATTTTTTAGGTGGATATTTGGGCGTAGGTTTATATTAAATGAGTTTCAATAAAAAAATAACAAACCGACGGTCGGTTTGTAGGAGGTTAGGATGGTTCCAAGAAAACCCCGGGAAAAAAGAATAAATGAGATAACACAGGCAGCAATTGAAGTTTTCCTGGAAAAAGGTTACGAAAACACTACAATGGATGCTATTGCTAAAAAAGCAGGGGTGAGTAAAGGCGGACTTTATCACTACTTCCCTAGCAAAGACATGGTGTTGATCTTTGCCAATGATAAAATAAGTGAGAAAGTTGGGGAAATAATGACCTCTGCTTCAGAATGCACTTCAGTTAAGGAGGGAATCCTGCACTACATGGAAAACTACATTCGTTACTGGCTGGAACATCCCAAAGAAACAGCTTTCCTGTTCCTTTCAATTGCAAAAATGCTGGAAAAACCCGAGTTATTAAAGTACTACCAACAGTACACCGCAGATTATATGGCATTCTTTGAAGGTGCATTCACCATGGGAATCCAGCAGGGTGAATTCAAAGAACACAATGTAAGGACTAGTGCCATAACCCTGATGGCTGCACTGGACGGTGTTTTAAGTTACATGATATTCGATGAAGGCCTAATTCTGGAAGATGTTGTTCATCATTTTGAGGAAAAATTCATCACACCCATTGCGATCTAAATATAGGGGTTTACCATGAATAATAAAAGACAGAAAATCCGAAATACAACATTACTCATATCTATTTTATCCCTATTTTTCGGTAGAACATTCTGTGGATGGGCCTGTCCTACTGGAGGAGTTCAAGAATATTGTTTTTCAATAAATGATGGAAAAACAAGGGGTGGAAGATATAACTGGATTAAATACTTCTTTTTTATCCCATGGATTGCCACCATAGCCATCCTGACAGTGATGGCCAGTGGATTAACCACAATTGATCCATTATTCATGACAAAATATGGAGTTTCCATTTCAGAACCCTTCGTATACATTATTTACTACGGAATTATCTTCACAACAATTATAATCGCCATAATTGCAGGTAAAAGAGCCAACTGTCATTATTTTTGTTTCATAGCCCCATTCATGATTATAGGAACCAAGATAAAGAATTTCTTCAGATGGCCATCACTTCACCTGAAAGCCAATAAAGAATTGTGTGTAGAGTGCAGATTATGTAAAAACTGTCCGATGAGTCTTGATGTGAAAGAAAAAGTACTGGGTGGAGATATGCATGACTTTGAATGCATTTTATGTGGAAAATGTGTGGATTCATGTCCCAAAGGAGCCATAAAATATTCTTTTGGCATCCCCAAAAAGAGGTAGAAAAAATGAAAATAGTGGACTTTTACTTTTTCTCTGGAACCGGCAACACCCTACTTGTGGTTAAAAAAATGCAGGAAACCTTCCAGAAAAAAGGCATCCTGGTGAACCTGCACAAAATAGAAGAATCAAAACCGGAAGATGTTAATTTAGAGCATATCATTGGCCTGGGATTTCCCATAGCAGAACTATCCACCTACAACCTGGTCTGGAAGTTCATCAGGGCACTTCCCGAGACTGACCAGGATACAGAGATATTCATGGTGGACACCCTGGGCGGATTTTCAGGGGGTATAGTGGGTCCAGTACATGAAATAGTTAAAAAGAAAGGATACAATCCCATAGGAGCTAAAGAAATAATAATGCCTCCCAACATATTCTACATTCAGGATGAGAAAACCTGCCAGGAAAAGGTTCAAAAAGGACTACAAAAGGCAGAAGAATATGCTTTGGACATTATAGGTGGGAAATCAAAATGGGGAAGAGTCCCGGTACTTTCTGATGCAGTCTACTACACCTCCATTGCCGGTTTGAAGATCACTGAATCCAATCTCAACCAGAAACTACTGCGCCTGGAAACAGATAATGAAGAATGCCGCAAGTGTGGTATATGTGTAAAGCTCTGCCCAGTGGACAACATAACCATGGGGGAAGGAAATTATCCGGAGCATGGTTTTAACTGTGAGTACTGTTTAAGGTGTACGTCTTTATGTCCTCGTGGTGCTATCTCCTGCCCTTGCAACTACAAGGGGAAAACTTATCGGGCAGTTAAGGCCAAAGAATTTCTAAAAATAAATTAACAGTATTAAAGTAAATAGAATTAAACTAAACAGGGATTAACAGTATTAAACTAAACCAGATGCCATGGTTGAACTAAACACCAAACTAAAATTTTTCAAACCATTTTTTTAATAAATCCCGGAGGGGGATTCTAAAATGCCAAATTTAAATGAGAAAAACATGGATGTGGGAGGGCTGGCCCGAGAGGCAGTGAATGACAAGGAACTTTTCCAGGAACTGAAGGAGGGGGTGCGATCCAAGGACAACACCATCCGACAGAATAGTTTCAAGGCCATGCAGATCATAGCCGAGGAAGATCCAGATTTCCTATACTCTGAATGGGATTACTTCCAGGAAATGCTCCAGAGTCCCAACAATTACCATAAATACATAGCCATCTACATATTATCCAGCTTAACCCGTATTGATAAGGATAATAAGTTTGAAGAGGCATTCGATGAGTACTATGGGGTACTGGCGGGGGATAAAGCCATGACCGCGTCTCATGTGGCTTTAAACTCCAGTGTGATAGCCCATAACAAGCCCAAACTCAGATCACGGATTGTGGATATACTCATGAGTATTGATGATATTCACCAGGGTAAGCAGAAGGAACTCATAAAGGCCTATGCTATCGAGGCCCTGGGGAAAATTTACCCTGAAGCAGAGGATAAGGAACTTATTGAAAATTATGTAAAATCCCAGGGGGATAGTAAAAGTCCCAAGACCCGCAACATGGCCAAGTGTTTTCTGGAGCGATGTTAAGATAATATTAATATACTATGAATCGCTACAAATATGATTAAGGGGTAACATGGTAGATACGGTCGATACTACAGGGTCCCACCACTTCCCACAGCGGAAGAATAAATTCAAGAAAATGGTGGGTCGAATCTGGTCTAGGGGTAGATCCAGTTCCAATAAAAAGCCACAAAAAATGCCATTGCTGAGATATACAAAGGAAAATGAAGGAAACTGGCTATCTGAAGACCCAAAGCGGTGGAATAAGTTTCAGGAAGAATACCGGGACGAGTTTGAAGATAAGATCAAACTCATGGATGAAATCAGGGATAAGAAAAAAGGCAATGAAGCATTGTACTGGTTCTTCACGGCGGAAGATCCTGATTTTTAAACTGAAAGCTTACAAGATAAAAAAGAGTTCTCTTAGTGTGGGTTAGCGTTTTTTCGGCTGATTTTGTGCTTATTTATAATTATCATTAATTGTCACTTTTGATATATGTAATCTTTGATATTACGGTGTATTTTTTAGTTTATCCAAGGAAAAGGAAAATTATTAGTTATCCAGTCAGAATAAAATATTCACAACACATAAAAACTCAAACAAAAACAATAGATAAACACTAACATTGCCATTTACTACCCGTGCTTGCTGTTTCGCTGAGTGTCCGGCTGTCTTGATGTACCTTATTTCGTTGTTGTGTGTCTTTTATGGCTCATTTGCTCTCATTTTCTTTTGAGTATTAATTGAAAGTGTGTTTAACTGTGTTGGTGGAACAAATTATTTGCTAAAAGTTATTTACTAAAGTAATTACATAATTATAAAGTGATTGTAGAGTGTAGGTGGATAAAGATAATGTCACTCGTAGCTAGGAGCGAACTGGAAAAAGAAAAGCGAAGAAGAGATATATTAAATGCAGCTGAAAAGTTATTCTTCTCTAAAGGTTATGAAAATGTTTCTTTGAAGGATATATCCAAAGAAGTGAAGTTCAGTAGATCTACAATTTATCTATATTTTGAGAACAAGGAAGAATTATTCTTTGCTATTGTCCTTCGTGGAATCCGAATCCGGAATAAAATGATCAAAGAAGAAGTTAAGAAAGTAAAAACTGGTTATAAAAAACTTACAGCATTTAGAAAGGCATATTACGAATTTGCAAAAGAACATTCTGATTATCTACAAGCTTACAATTATTTACTGTCAGGACGGTTTGATCTAGCTAATATTGAACCTGCAGAATATAAAATAGAAGCCTTTTCCCACAGTAAGCTCTATGATGAGTATAAAAAAAGATTTGAAGAATTGTATATGAAAAAGTTAGAGCATAGTAATGGTAATGTTACTCCCGGTATTCTGACACCAAAATTCACAGTCAGTGAATATTTAAATGAAATTACCCTTTTACGCCATGAAATGCTGTATATACTTTGTAGCTCAATAGAACAGGGTAAAAAAGAAGGCATAATAAAACCGGATGTGAATTCTGTTGAAGTAACTGTTTTATTGACATTGATCACAACTAACATTGATAATATGCCCAACGACCTTAAAGAGTTACTAAAAATCCAAGGAATCAATCACAATAAATTTTTAGTAGATGTCAATGACTTCATGGATAATATAATATGCAATAAGCAAAAATAACAGCGAACCGATAATAATACAATCTTATTATACATGAAATTATTTTTTAAGTTATATTAATAATTGAAAACATTTTAATAATTGATTTATTTTTTTTAAATGTTATTTTTAATATTTTCATTTTTTATTTAACCAAAGACTTTAAATAGTAAATGTCACAATGTCATTACTAACATAGTGTCATTACTAACACGATGTCATTAAGGGAGTTGAAAAATATGGTAGAAAATGAGTATAAGCAAGATGAAACTAAAATTTATGCAGATAGGAAAGGGCCAGCAAAAATGGCCGAAGGAATTGCTATGATTAGGGCTTATGAATCATCTAAACTTGAAGCTGAACGAATCTGTTATGATCCATATGCTATCCATTTTATAAATCCCAAAATATTGGAATACGCTGCTAAACATCGGGATGAGGCAAATACAACTGTCGAAAATAACTCTGGTTCAATTGTAGCCAGAGTTAGGTATTTCGATGATTTTGCGAAAAAATTGATCGAAAACGGGCTTGAACAGTTGGTTATATTTGGTGCTGGATATGATACTCGAGCTTATAGAATCGAAGAACTGAAAGAAAAAGTTAAAGTATTTGAAGTGGATCATCCAGGTACTCAGATTTTTAAAATGGAGAAAATCAAGGAAATCTTTGGTTCTATCCCGGAGCATGTTGTATTTGTGCCTGTTGATTTTGAAAAGGAAACATTCAGTGAAAAACTATTTTCTAAAGGTTATAATCGATCATTGAAGACTCTTTTCATTATGGAAGGACTAATCATGTATATTACCCCTAAGTCAGTCGCTGAAACACTTTCTTTTATCGCAGAGAATTCTGGCAAAGGCAGTGCCGTGATTTTTGATTATTTCCCGGAATCTGTAGTTGATGGAACCAATAAACTGAAGATTGCACAAGATATCAGAAACTTTGCAATACAACAAGGAGAACCATTCCAATTCGGAATCAAAGATGGTGAGCTCGAGGAATTCCTAAGTACTTTTGGATTCTCAAATATACAAAATGTAACCAGTGAAGATTATAAAAAAGCATATTTCCATGGTAAAAACGAAAACAGGAATGTTTGTGAACTTCTATACTTCGCACAAGCAACAATCGAATAATAATAGAAATAAGATAAAATATTGAATTATTTATTTAAAGATATAAGCAAAAATCTTGGCAGGCTGTGAGCATGCCCATATTGTTCTATTTTTTTTCTTCCAAGTGTTCGAATGTCCGAGAGTTGTCTTCACGAGTTTTTGTTTCAGCGTTTGTAAATAATAATGATTCTGAAACTCGAAAATAAACTGGATCAAAATTGTCTAAACGATTCATAGAACAATAAGTATGGTACAACCACAGAAATCCATCAACTTCAAAAAATTCTTCTTTAATTTATAATAAGCAGGATAAAAAAAAATAAGGGATTTTAAAGGTTTCACGATTATAACTGGAGTTATCTTCCTTGCATTACGGTTACAAGGCCACCAATGATTAAAAGTATTGCTGCTAACCAAGCATATATGTATATGAAGGCTGGTATTAGCACGATAATGATTGCGATAATAATCCCAAGCACTAACATCGCGCCACCGCTCATCTGAACAGTTTCCATTATTTCACCCCCTTATATTTCAATCATTTTTTCTACATATAATTTATTGATCTTTGAATTAATTAACTTATTCCCTCCTTAATTAGGGGGTATTGTCAGAGAAACTATGCCTTTCCGGATTCAATCCTTACTTTATGACCAAAATATGCTCCCTTATTTTCAACATGTGCTTCCTGCATTTATTTTAAATCATCTGAAAATCATAAATATAATCAATTCAATGGGGAAATAGGGGGTTGAATAAACATGCCCAAGATTATACATTTTAAAATACCGGGCAGAGGATCCAGAAAGAGCAATCGAGTTTCATAGAAAAGTTTTTGGATGGAAAATCCATAAATGGAAGGGCCTTTTGACTACTGGCTGGTAACAACTGGAGAAGATGATGAGCCTGGTATTAATGGAGCTATAATGTCCAAAGAAATGGGTGAAATGGTCAAAAATACCATTGGTGGATTCCTTTGAGGAATATGCTCAGAAGATTGTAAGATGCCTGGGGAAAGATGTTAATGGAAAAACAGGCTATTCCTGGTGTGGGTATAAGGGCTGCATTTGAGGATACAGATGGCAATGTATTGGTAATAATAGAACCAGAGATGGAGTAGCCCCTTAAGACAATTCATTTTTTTCTCTGCATGTATAAATGGAAAAATCCATATTAACTAGACTTATTTCAAACAAACAAATGAATTTCAACACTATCCTAAAAATTGTCAGGCTCGGGCGCTTACAATTTGTTTTTGGAGGGTTTTTATTCTTTTGCACCGGAGCGTTGCTTGCGCTTTTATCAAATGCAGAATTCAGTTTGATCAAGTTTATAATGGGTTATGCAGCTTTATTCACTGCACATCTATCTGTTTCTTACAGCAATGATTATTTCGACCTGGAGGTGGACAAATTTCAGGAACCCACCCGCTTTTCAGGAGGAAGTGGGGTTCTGGTTACCAATCCCGAGCTTCGGAAATTTTCTAAAAACTTCGCCCTGGCTCTTATGGGATTATCCATCACCCTGGCCATTATAACCACCATCATTTTCCAGTTACCAGTATCATTTTTCTTGCTGATATTATCCGGGAACCTTCTGGGATGGTACTACTCAGCCCCGCCACTCAGACTATCTTATCGTGGATTAAGCGAATTTGCAACGGTTTTAACAGGGTTCATAGTACCAGGGATCGGTTATGTGATTTTGATGGGAAGATTAGATGCAGTTTTCCTTATTTTTACTATACCACTTATGCTATATGAACTGCTTTTTATCATCAATGTGGAGATACCAGATATGGAAGCCGATAGTTTTGGGGGTAAAAAAACAGCAGTAGCAACTTACGGTCGTCAGTTTGGGTTTATAATAGGTGCCATAGCTGCATTAATGGCAACATTATCATTCATTTTCATGCCCCTGGTTAATCTAAACCTCCCCACTATCAATTGGGGTCTTTTAGTCATTTTTTCATTGGTCCCCCTGGGGTTGGGAATATTAAGCGCCAGGAAAAAAGTAGTTAATAGAAAATCTGCCCTTAAATGGGTGAATTATAATCTGTTATCCCTCTCTATTTTCATAATCATGATTAATGCCTATTTTATTTACTTGATTTAAAAAAGGACCAGTTTAAAAAAAAGGACCAGTGTTTTAAAATGAATCACCCAGAAAAAGAGAAAAATGCAGGGGGCATGTCCTACCGCACCCTGCCTGGAATCGAAACAATCCTCATCACCCAGTATCTGGATCATCATGATAAAAAACCTTTATATCTTGTATCTGAAAAAAATAAGAAATATTACATGGCAAGCGCGGATAAAACCATTGCCCGGTTAGAATTAGCAAAAATTAGGGTTGAAAACTCTGATATCTCCTCGGATGAATGCCAAGTGGTGATGGACCGGATTTCTCATGGTTTGAACTGTATGGAATATATTAAAAACAGGGTCAAAAATGTTGCCAGTAATGAAGAAATCCATAAAATAACACCCTATAAATTGTGGCATGCAGTAAAGTTGATTCCTTCAGCAGCTGAGGGTTATGCAGTAACGGCTTCCATTGAAAATGTCATCTTTCGTGACAAAAGACCCGAATCAAATCAAGACCCTGAAAAAATTAAAACACATTTAGAAAATGTTAAAACCATTTTTTTACACCTATTAAATTTAGATGAGAGTTCTGACTTTGCCGCCGCTGAAAAATCTCGCTTAAAGGCTTATAAAGAAATAGAAATAGTGCAAAAAGATGCAGAATGAGTAACCCTATTTTTTTATCTAAATTCACATCCCACAGGGGTATCTGCGGGGGTTATAATAAAATCTTGTTTTTGTGAATAAAATTAATATAAATTATATATATTATGTTTTCATGAACAAATTGTTTTAATGGGTTAATATTTGTGACTTATTACCTAATATTTTAGGGTTATCTTCTTAAAACATCACTATATAATAAAGACAATCTTCTAGATCATCCTACGCAGCTTCTTACTCCCTAAAATACAGGGGAGCAAGTAAATGTTGGTATAAGGATTTTAAATGAATCTAATTCCAAATAAATTTAAATGAAATCTAATTCTAAATAATCTATGTATACTCATTGATGTCAAGGAAATTTGATACTCATCGTTTTTTTAGAATATATTTTTAGTCCTTCAATTTTTCACTTAAAAACACATACAAACGTGGCTTTTTAAAAACTCGGAATGATTTATAAACCTCAAATACTCCTTTTAAAAATTTTGATAAAGCAGAGGCTACTTCATAGACTCCAATAACCTGCATTAATAAAAGAATCACGTAAGTCACTCCACCTATGCTGAAGTTTAAATTAAGGTTCCAGGAACCTACAGAGTGGTCCATGATGAGGTTCACCAGTAAAAAAAGACCTAAACCCACAATAAACTGAACCGTGGAGATGAAAAAGGCTTCACCGGCTATTACCATAGATTTTTTCACCTTTTCATGCAGATCACTCAATGCCGCGATGTAGGTGAAGGTTAAAAGTGATAGTGTGGCTGAACTTAAAACAAAAACCTCAATGAGAACTAAAACCTCATCAGAATTGTGCAACTGGAGTTTACCAATAATCCATGGCACTAAAAAGATTATAACAAAAACAAAACTTAGATATGGGGTTATTAATGCGCTGATTTTGTAGATGAATCTTAAAATATTTTTCATATTCAATTTGGAATCTTTACAGATGATGGTAAAAACCTCTATGGAGTTTTAAATAATTTTCATATTTTAATTGGGCTCAATAATTCAATTATCACACACAGTTTCGCCTGTTAATTTTTTAGTTTTTGAATTTGGACTTATAAACCCGGTTTATTAAATACTGATTACGGGATTATATTCTTTCTAGAAAAGGTCATAAAAAGAATTTTTCCCAAATTCAACCCGTTTTGTACCCAAGTTTCATTTCCTCTTAAAATAATCCCGTATTTCACGCCTTTTTTCAGGAAACGCTTTTTGGGTTCAGTTGAATGATTTTTGCCATTATCTGACTATTTTTCATAATTATGCCTTATTTTATTCACTAATTAAAAATTGACGTTATCACACCACCACATCTGCCCGGCCATTATTATAACACCCTAAATTTTTTTCCTAAATAATTAATAGGATTGCATACAAACTTATTCTTGGCTGGTGAGAATGGTTGATGTAAAAATCTTAATTGTGGAAGATGAAAGCATAGAGGCCATGGATATTAAACGTGCTTTGGAGTCTTTTGGTTATTCAGTTCCATACATAGCTTCCAGTGGTGAGGAGGCTGTGGAAAAAGCCTTTAATATCATGCCTGATCTTATTTTGATGGATATTGTTTTAAAGGGAGAAAAAAACGGTATTGATGCAGCATCAAAGATTAAAGAATTAGACATACCAGTTGTCTTTTTAACTGCTCATTCTAAGGAATCTGTTGTAAAACAGGCCATGTTAACTGATGCATACGGCTACCTTTTAAAACCGTTCAATAAAACAGAACTCAAATTCACGGTTGAGCTGGCTCTTTACAAAAAAAAGATGGAAAAAGAGCTAAAACAAAGTGAAAAAAGGTTTAAAACACTTTACAATGAAGCACCCCTTCCATATCACTCTCTGGATGTAGATGGATATTTTTTAGAGGTTAACCAGTCCTGGCTTGATACCCTGGGTTATAATATGGATGAAGTTATTGGGAAACATTTTTCAGATTTCTTAGCACCAGATTACGTTGATCATTTTAAACAAAACTTTTCACGCTTTAAAGCTGCAGGTGAAATCCATGGGGTAGAATTTCAAATGAAACGTAAAGATGGTTCGTCTATCCCTGTCTCATTTGAAGGAAAAATAGGATATGATGTTCAAGGGAATTTTAAACAAACACACTGCATATTCCAGGACATAACCGAACGTAAAAAGACAGAGAAAGCTCTAAAGGAAAGTGAATTAAGCTACCGTTTTTTAACCGAACAGATGAATGATATTGTCTGGACCCTGAACATGGAACTACAGACCACCTATGTAAGCCCTTCAATCAAGAGGGTTCTGGGATTTACTCCCGAAGAAAGAATGAAACAGCAGGTAAATGAACAAGTAACTCCCAAATCAATGTTCCAGATTCAGGAGATCTTGAAAAATGAGTTGATGCTTGAAAAGCAGGGCCTGCCTGGCACTGACCGTACAATTAACATTGAATTGGAATATTACCATAAAGATGGTTCAACCCGTTGGTTGGAAAATGTTATAAGTGGTATCCGGGATGATGAAGGAAAGCTTTATGGATTTCACGGGGTTTCACGTGATATTACCATGCGTAAAAAGAATGAAATGGATTTCAGAAAACTTTATAATCGGAGTGAAGAAGCTCTGAGTCTTTCTAAAATGGCTTACTGGGAATACGATATTCCCAGCAACACCTTCACTTTCAATGAAAGGTTCTACAAACTGCATGGAATAGATTTAGATGATATTGGAGATTATAAGATGGGCGCGGATTTATTTGCCCAAAACTTTGTTCATCCTGATTTCCATGAACAACTGACCGATGCATTCCAGCAGGCCATAACATCATCTGACCCCTTCTTTCAAATCAAAGTTGAAGGAAAACTAATCCGATCCAATGGGGAAACTTTTTGGGTGAGAACCTGGTTCAGGGCTAAAAAAGATGAAAAAGGCCACACCAGGAAGCTTTATGGTGTTAACCAGGATATAACTGACATAAAAATGATTGAGGAAGCCCTGGAAGAAAGTGAAGAACGATATGCATTAACTATTTCTGCAGTTAACGACGGGCTCTGGGACTGGAACGTCCTGACTGGAAAGGCATACTTTAGTCCCATTTACTACCAGATGCTGGGCTACCATTATAAAGAGTTCCCAGGATCCTACGAATCCTTCAAATCCCTGGTCCATCCTGATGATATTGGCCAAGTGGAGCAAAAAATACAGGATCATATTGATAAAGGTGAAGGATACTCCCTTGAATTCCGCATGAAAACAAAGGATGGTAAATGGTGTTGGATACTCACCAGGGGAAAGGTGGTGGAATATGATAAAGAAGGCAAACCAAAGAGAATGGTTGGCACACACACCGATATCACCGACCTTAAACTTGCCGAAAAAACACTCGAAAACAGTGAAAAAAGATTTAGAATGCTATTTGAACAGAATAATGCAGTTATGCTCTTAATTGACCCAAAAACAGGGAAGATTGTTGATGCTAACCACGCAGCCAGTAAATTTTATGGTTATCATCTGAGTACGCTCCGATCCATGAATCTTGACCAAATTAATCAGTTACCTTCTGAAGAAATTCGCAAAGCCCGTGAAAGTGTAATTAAAGGAGGGGAATACTTTATATTCCCTCATAAACTTGCGGGTGGTGAAATACGTACTGTTGAAGTTTTTTCATCTCCGATGCAATATGGGGATAAGATTATGTTATTCTCAATCATTAATGACATTACAGAACAGAAAAAGGCTGAAGATGCCCTTAGAAAAAGGGAAGAAACATTCAGTTCCTTGATTTATAACTCCACGGATCTTATCCGTATACTGGATGAGGAAGGTCAAATCATCTTTGATTCTCCTTCTTCAGAACGTATTCTGGGATACTCTGAAGGATATTTCATTGGGAAAAATCCCATGGACTTCATACATCCTGATGATCAAGAAAGGGTTGCACATGATCTGGAGGAAGTATTTCAAAAGAGGAACCCTGGTATTCCAACTGAGTTTCGAATCCTGAAAGCAGATGGGGAATACCTTCCAGTTGAATCTGTCTCTAAGAATATGATGAATGTTCCGGGCATAGATGGGGTAGTGGTCACCACTCACCCCATCAAAGAACGTAAAGAGATGGAAGAAGCATTGCTTGATAGTGAAGAGAAGTATAGGGTCCTCTTTGAATCAGATCCTAATTACATGGTACTGGTAGGGTTAGATGGTGTAATTTTAGATGTTAATGATGCTACCCTCAATTTCTCAGGTCTATCTAAAGAAAACTTAATTGATGAGAAATTCACAGATCTGGGTCTTTTCCCTGAAGAAGATGCTAATTTACATATTGAAAATCTATCTCTGGCAATAAAAAAAGAGGATGTTCACGCCTTCCAGTGTAAGATCATTAACAAAACCGGTGGTTACAGTTGGATTGAATCACAGATGGTTCCATTGGAAAAAGAGGGGAAACTTACCTCTATTCTGGTGATTGCCACGGATATAACAGAAAGAAAGATTGCCACTGATCAGTTGAAATCTTCACTTATGGAAAAGGAGGTTTTACTTAAAGAGATCCACCATCGAGTGAAGAATAACATGCAAATTATTTCCAGTTTGCTTAATCTTCAAACTCACCATGTTCATGATGATAAGATAGCGGTGGATGTTTTAAAAGAAAGCCAGAACCGGGTTAAGTCCATGGCCATGATCCATGAAAAACTGTACCAGTCCAAGGATTTCACCAACATCCAATTTGATGATTACATCGAAAGATTGATTTCGGAGTTATTCTACTCCTATAACATTCGAAAAGACCGAGTTAAACCATCGATAGAGGTAGAAGAGGTTAGATTAAATATTGAGACTGCAGTGCCTTGCGGATTGATAATTAGCGAACTTGTCTCCAACTGTCTAAAACATGCCTTCCCTGAGGGGGAGGGAGAATTAAACCTGTCACTAAAAATTGTTGATGATAAATATGAGCTTATTATCAGTGATAACGGAATAGGATTTCCAAAAGAACTGAATTTTGAAAACACAGAATCATTAGGATTGCAACTGGTAAATAGTTTAGTTAAACAAATAGATGGTAATATCAAGCTTGATAAAAGTCATGGTACCAAATTTACTATAATATTTAAGGAGTTAGAGTACCAAGATAGGATTTAACCTCATAATACCAATTTTAATACTTTAAATTTACTCATTTATTGTCTTTATGTGAATTTTGTGGATACAACCTAGGTTAAAAGCAGGGTTATTACATCTACAGTTCATGTATCAAGATAAGTTTATCCTATAAAAACTAACGAACAACTATTAACCATTCATCCTCTTTTAATGGGGAGGTATCTCCAGGAACAGCGAGTTTCCCGCTACTTAAAACCCTGAGAAAAGGTTTCATGCCCGGTGGCACACCACCTTCAGCAGGTTGTGTTGAAGCATCAATGGCATCAAAAACACCACCTTTATCTAAAAAGTCCAGTATTTCATCCTGGTTGCGGCCGAAAAGTCCGAAGGGTGTGTTTATTAGCATGTCTGATCCTCCTTTGGCGAAAATAATTTCATCCTGCTTCTGCCGGTACCTGCCAAACACGATGATGCTCAAATATCCTAACTGACGTAGAAAAGTGTCTTGAACTATTTTCGTAAGGTCTGGATTGTCAGTGGCTATTATCAGCCATTCCACCCTATTTTTAAATTCATGAACCTCATCTATTATATCTTCATCTGCTAATTGAGCCATAGGTCCGGTATAGGTAACATATGGAATTTCAGATTTAATTTTTTCAATATTTTCCTCATCAGGGCCACCAGCATCACACCGCAGCCTGCTTTATGGAGTGAATTGGTTAAATTAGTTATCCATGGTTGATCACCTATCACTGCTAATGAATCCCTTCCTGGTTGGGAGATTTTTAATTTCCGGGCAATAATTGGTGCTGAAAGGCCATATATGGCCACAGTGAAAATTATTACCAGGAACACCATTGGCATCAGGTGTGGAAAATTAATACCTGCCTTTAGTAGGCTTATGGCAAATAAAGAAGCGGTTGCTGCAGCCACAATACCCCTGGGGGCCATTGCGCCAATGAAAATCCTTTGTGCCCAATCAAATCCTAAACCTCTGGTGGCAACCAGTCCCACCAGTGGTCGGACAATGAGAACATAAATCCCAACTAAAATCAGGGCAGAGAAGAAATACATGCCCATAGCATTTAAATCAACTAGGGCAGCCAACATTATAAATATCATTCCCAATATTAGGGGTTCTATGGTATCGGTGAATTCCTTAATACCTTTGACCGGGGCTAAACGTTGATTCCCTATTACTAAGCCCATGGTAACTGCGGCGAAAAGTCCTGCTTCTTGCAAGATTAATTCTCCACTAACTATGGCCACTACTCCAAACATGAAGGCCACTAACGCACTTAAATTGGGTGGAACTCTTCTGGATCTTTCAGAAGCAATGTATAATCCTGCTGCAACCAGTCCAATTACGATTCCCGTTATTATTGTAAGAAAAATATCCAGGACCGGGAATGGATTGGGGGAAATAATGAAACTTAAAACTGCAACCCCTAAACTGGCACCTATGGGATCTATAATAATACCCTCCCACATTAACACAGAACCCACGGGCTCCTTGGGACGGGCGAATTGAAGTATGGGCCCCACTACCGTTGGTCCGGAAACAACCAGGATGGAGGCAAGAAGAAGTGCCAGGATGAATGGGACCTTTAAAATTATTAAAATAGCCAGTGTGCCCAAAGTCAGTGTTATTAGCACTCCTATTGTAACTAAACGCCACACTGCCTTGTTTACATTGAGTTTAAGGTCCCGAATGCGTAACTCGAAACCTCCCTTCAGAAGAAGAATACCAACCCCCAGGGTGACAATTGGAAAAAGTGAGTCACCAAAAATTTCGAAGGGTTTTACCAGGCCTAAAACAGGACCTACTATCATACCTGCTGGTAGCAGTAAGATAATTCCTGGTATTTTAATAGCACGGGCTAACCATTGCAGAGAAATTCCTAATCCAATAATAAGACCCAGGCCAAGTAGAATTTGATCTCCGCTCATGGATACCAGTCCAGTAAATCAAACTTGAAATGTGTTGTACTATTATTAGGGTGTTTTTCTTAAAAAACGGATAAAAAATAACTAAAAAGTATTACTTTTTACCCAGTCCATTTATGATCAATCTGCGTATAATGTATGATCTGGAACGGTCCTCTTTCTTTGCCATCTGGTCAATTTTTTCGATGTACTCTGGCTCCAGGCGGATGTAAACACTCTTCTTCTTTGTCATGTATATCTTTACGACTCATTACGAATATATACTTTACTGATAAATGAGGGTTCTCAGTTGATTTAACCATTAAATGGGTTATCCGTAAACTAATGGTAATTAGTAGAATTCTAAAATTTGGGTATGTTAATTAATGGTAATTAAAGATTTAAGAGGCCAAAAAAAGATTTAAAAATATTGAAAGTTATGCTAATGGTTATTTCCTGATTTTGTTTAAGGTTTTAAAGAATCATAAAAGATTTTAAAACAAGGATTTGATAATCTTTATATCAATGAGATGGAGTAATGAAGTTTATTCAATGAGAGGATGTAATGAAGAAGATCAGCTTTTCAGATTTTAGTATAAGGGTTATACATTCAACCTTCAACACCCGTTTTTTCCTAGCCAAGGCCTGCCAGAAACTCCCCCCACTGGCATGGGTGGTGAATAGAATGCTCTTTGCAGGGGATGATATACAAGTGCTTCCCCGGGATGCTGCCACTAAAACCCACCATGCAGGAACTGTTCAGGAAGTGGAACTAAATACCACAGTTCCAGTTTCAAATGAAAATACAGTACTCCCCAGTCAGGTTTTAAGAGAGATGATCAAAAGGTCAAGATACCATTTCATAATGGATACTTGCATTTGCCGAACTTCCAATAACTGCCAGGATTACCCTCATGATATAGGGTGTTTGTTTCTAGGGAAAGGGTCCCAGAGAATATCAACCAAGCTGGGAAGAATAGTTTCAGCTACTGAAGCAATTCAACACGTAAACCGGGGGCAGGAAGCAGGTTTGGTGCCTATAATTGGCAGAAATAAGATCGACAGTGTATGGTTAAACACTGGCCCTAAAGAGGAGTTACTCTCCATCTGTCACTGTTGTCAGTGCTGCTGTCTGTGGAAAATGACCCCCAACCTACCAGCGGGTATGGGCAGTAGTTTCTCCCCAATGGAGGGTGTTGAAATAACCTTCAATGAGGACATCTGCAATGGCTGTGGGTTGTGTAGCAAGGAGGTGTGTTTTGTGGATGCAATCACTGTGGTGGGTGGAACTACCCAACGAGATGATCAAAAATGTAGAATATGTGGACGATGCGCTGAAATCTGTCCTAAAGGTGCGGTGAAGATTGAAATGCATGATGATGCTTTAAAACGTTCACTGGAAAGAGTGAAAACACTGGTTGATGTTGAATTAGAATAAAAATTGAATTAGAATAAAAATCAGATTTATGGCTACTGGTTATAAAATTTCTTCTTAATCTCAATATTTGTCCTTCATTAGACTATTTATATTAAACTATTGATATTTTTATCACTTATTTTCCCTGGTAAACCCGATCATGATGGTTATAATCCTGAAAAACCACCCTACCCTCATTTATCCCATAGATTAGCACAAAATCCCCCACATGCGTCCGTCGGGACCCGTGCAGGTCACCACTCAATGGCTTGTAGTGCAGAGGTTTTTCAGTGATCTGTTCCATCTTCCTTAGAACCTGTGCATATTGTTTCGGATTTTTCTGTGATAGTTTTTCAATCTCCTTCTGGAACTTATGCGAAATCATCATGTCTGTTTCACGGGATTCAGCCCAGAAATCCTTAAAAAGCAGTAAACATTCCCTCAAAGTGCTGCAATGGCCACGCTTAACTTTTTCCCGGATTTCATCCAGTTCAGCATGATATTCTAGGGAAATAACCTGATCTTTAGCATTAAATTCATTACCGATGATAATCCCCCCCCCCAAATTCATGCTCCAATATATTATCATTATTAAACCATTCTTTTTTAGAACATTTTTATAATTTTTTTACAATTCTTCTATTTTTAATAATCCTATTCTCCGGTATGTTTGGTTTTAGCCCATCTCCTCTCTTTACGGGTTAACATGTGAATGAAAGCAGCAAAGAAGAGGGGTATCAGATAAAGACAGTAGGCCCAGTACTCCACAGCCCTGACAAGTGTCCTTAGAATTCCCACTTTATCTCGCCGGATGCCCAGAAGAACCCCTGGGAAGAAGGCCACGGTAGATATTATCCCAATGATCACTGGTGCTTCCATTGCAAAGCGTACTATATTCCCTAAATTCAGTATAGCCACGATGTATCCTAGCATAACAAACACTGTAAACAGGAGGAAAACCAGGTACTGTATGGAGTCTATTTTTTTGTAGAGTGGTATTTTAGCGTCTATTATGGGGGCCAGGTACACGAACAATGTTTCAAGGTTCCCGGTGGCCCATCGTACCCTCTGCCGGAAGAAAGGCTTCCACTGGGGTACTGCTTCCTGCCAGACTACTGCCTCGGGACAGTAACGTATTTTATGACCATCCAGTATCAGTTTAATGCTCATATTCAGATCTTCGGTAACTGCAAAACCATCCCATCCCTCGATATCCTCCACGAACTTCTTCCGGGTTAACTGCCCATTACCACCCAGGAAACCGGATTTGCCCATGATATCCCGTGCCCTTAGAATAACGTTACCAAAAATAGAAAACTCAACCTCCTGCATCCTGGTAAGCAGGTTCCGGTCAGCGTTATACATGCGCACTCGGGCCTGTACTCCAGCCACGCCATCATCATCAAGGTAAGGAATGATTTTACTCAGAAAATTTGATTCTAAGCGGGCGTCTGCATCAAAAACAGCGATAACATCTCCGCGACATATTCTCACACCATCGTTAAGAACGTATCCTTTACCCCTACCAGCACGGGGTGGTTTACGGGTCACGATATGCAGAAAATCGAATTCCTTCTTGAGGGGACTTAAAACCTGACCAGTCTCATCAGAGGAGCCATCGTTAATCACAATGATCTCATAGTTACGCTTTCCATCTTTATTATAATCTAACTCCGCCAGGGAGCGAACGCAACGCTCGATGGTGAACTCTTCATTGTGTGCTGGGATAAGAATGCTGATAAAGGGCAGCTCCACACCTAAAGGAGGTGAAGGTTTCTTTAAACTCACGGTGACAATGAACAGGTTGTAGATGGCAGGGATGAATAAAAGGTACATGAGCCAGGTCATACTCCTGGTGGCCAGACTGTAAACAATCAATGAAAGAATAATGGCACTGATGAAGAATACTGCTGTCTTTTCAATAACCATCTCCCCTTCCTTAACACTGATCTTAAGATCCATCCTTTCTATCTTCTCAGTCTCTGATTTGTGTTGTTGAAGAGCAGTTTCCAGGGTGGTGTAAAGTTCATCAATCTGGTATGGTTTGGGCAGATAACCATAAGGAGTTGTTTTAAGGGCCCTTTCAACTGTAGAATCATCTGTGTAGGCACTGAGGTAAACCACTGGTATGTCCAAGTCTTGGATGTGTTCGGCAACATTGATACCATCCAGTTCTCCGCTGAGCACGATATCCATCAGTATCAGATCAGGGCGGAATAACTCAGCCTTTTGGATGGCCTCCTGGCCAGTGGTTACTGTATCCACCACCAAGTAGCCCATCTCCCCCAGCTGGGCTGCAAGGTCCATGGCGGTGATTATCTCATCTTCCACAATAAGTATCCGGGGACGTTCCTCCCATGAAACTTCCTCATCATGACTGGTCAAAGGCACCCCTTCACCCAGACCCCCATAACGGATTAATTCAACCTTATCCCGGTATTCCTGATGTTTCTGGATGGTGGTTTCCAGGGCCAGCTCCAGTTCTTTATCTGGATATGGTTTAATAATGTAACCGTATGGACTGGTAGCTTTAGCTCTTTGTAAAGTTTTATCATCAGAATAAGCTGTTAAGAAGACCACCGGGATGTCCAGGGAGCTTATTTTCTGCGCGGCCTGGATTCCATCCATCTCTCCCTGGAGTACAATATCCATCAACACCACATCAGGCCTTAACTCTGCCACGATGTCAACTGCATCCTCCCCACTGGAGACAATGGCCGGAACTGTAAAACCAATGTTAACTAGTTTTTGTTTAAGATCCATGGCAGTTATTTTTTCATCTTCCACGATGATTACCGATGTTGGTTCCATGTTGTTCCCCTCTACTGCCGGTAAAGTGGTTTAATATATTAAATAGAATAGTTTACAAATTCATGTTCTTTTTTTGATTTGAATTACCTTCTTTTTCAAGGTTTTATTTTCCTTTTCCAGGTTAACATCTCCAGAAAAACCATGATTTTTTTTTGTTTAGTTCATTATTATTATATTAAAATAGGAATAAAAATATTTTGAATAAAATTAGAGTTTATATTTCAATCTACACTCTTATCCTGCACTGAAACGCAGAATCGACACAATGCACTTGGTGTATTCTTCTGTTTATCCTTCACTGGACACAGGTAAACACCATCAACCAGTTGAAGGGTGAAACCACCTGGGAACCGGGTCCCGACTGGATGGATGGGCTCCTCCTTTACAAATGCAGTGTAGGTGCTGACCACCCTGGCAATGCGGTAGAAACATTTTTCATCAAGACTCTGGGAGTTTTGAATACTTTCATTTTGGATATTAAGGAAGTTTTTAAGCTTATCTGAATCCACGTAGCCAGAATAATGAGAACGGTCATCTTTTATATCCTTGATACGGACGAATAATGCCTTGGTGAATCTGGCAATAATATCCTCCCTTTCCCAGGTAGGCATGAACTTTACATCCTCTTTAAGGAAATTAGATCCCCTCATAATATCCTGAATATGAATGGACCTGGCTTCTTCTTTTAAAACTTTAAAAAGATCATCTTTACTTATGTCCTGGTTGAAATCCATTTCACTAAGTTTATTGACCATAAATTATCACCAGGGTATTTATTCTTTTATGGGGGTCTATATTTCCCTTATTTAGTTTATATCTCTCTTATGGGACCTATACTTCCGAGTATATCTCCACAAAAACTTTACATATCTGGTTCCTGTTGGGCAATGCAGAAACCGCAAACTGCCAGTGGATTGTTTTCATTATTTTCTTTAACTGGACAGTAATAGATATCTCTATCTTTCCGCACCTTCAAGCCACCTGGAAATGGTGTGCCCACAGGGTGAACTGGTTCTTCCAGTATAAATGTGGTGTAAAGGGACATGATCAGGTAGGGCTTAAATGATCGGTTATTTTTACCAAACTCGGCTTCCATTAATTGTTCCTGGTTTTCCAGAAGCTGGATGGATTCTGCCAACTCAACAACATCAACCTGTCCAGAGTAAGATGTTTTATCATTTTTAACATCCCTGTAACCCTTTAAATATCCTTCGGTGTACATTTTAATGTACTCTTTCTGATAATGGGGGTGAACATGTTCCATATTCTTCCGGAGGAAGCTGCAAGTTTTGATGAAATCATTTACATGCACCTGGTTGGCTTCACCCTTAAGTGCCTCCAGGAGATCATTTTTTGATATCTCCTGGGAAAAGTCCAGTTCTTTGATAATCATGGTTTCCAATGGAGTGTTTATCCTTTTTTTAGTACCCTGTCTCTCAATTTAACAAAAAAATCCATAAAAACCAGTTTATGGGCTAATCATGAGCATGGTACTTTTTAAGTATATTTTCTGCAGTTTTAGGTCCTATACCCTCAATTCGAAGCAGTTCCTCACGGGACACATAACGAAGGTCAGTTCCAAAGGCATCAACCAGTGCCCTTGCACGTCTGCGGCCCAGGCGTTTGATCCCCACAACCAGTGGGAGTAATTCATCCTTCACACCGTAGTAAAGTCTGGCAGTAAGGATTTCCATGGCATCCAGTCCGGTGTAGATGCCCAAAACCTGGCATATTTCCCGGTGGAACTTCACCAGTTGGGATGCTTCGTAGGCAGCTCTCCGGGTGGATGCAGCGTAGACATTGAATGCATTTTCAATCTCATACTCGCTTCGTTCATCCATCCACTCCATGAGGGTGGCGGCAGTGGCCTCATCATTACCCACATCCACCACAAACAAACCCGCCCTGTTCAACCGGTCCCGGACAGGCTCCCGGCTTTTACGACCCTTAAATGAGATGGGAATAAGGTCCGGTGTGCGGCATATTTCGTATACCAGGCGGGGCATATCAACTTCCCCACCAGAACGGGCGAATTCCTTAAGACGCACCGCAGTCTGCACTGTGTAGTTGCTCTTGGCAATTAACATGCCAAAGGCAGTGGCCCGCAATCCATCCGGAACAACCTGGATCATCCCGTGTTCTGTGAGAAACTCCAATGCCTCCTTAATCTGGAACTCGATAGTGTCAGAGGCAAATAATGATGAATATTCCGAGTGGCTCATCTGGAAGCCAGAAAATGTGCTCTGGAAGAATTCCAGGAGTTCATCCAGGTTTCGAGCCATTCCTGCAGCTACCTGAGATATGATCTGGCGATAAACAGCATCCCTGTTTTCCAGTAACTTGGAGTTAGTGGCTTCAATCTCCCCTTCGATGTACTGGTACTGGAGTTGCTCGGCTTCAGGTAAGGTTTTACCAATCAGATAGGAGTAACCCTCCTTATCATATCCAGGACGCCCGGCACGGCCAGACATCTGCAAATAATCAAAGACTGGTATGGGTTGGGGCCCCTGACTGGTCCAGCGAGTGTAATCTCTGATGACCACATTCTTGGAGGGGAGATTCACCCCGTACATCAGGCTGGGGGTGGCGGTGATCATTAAGAGGTTCCCGGCACGGAACTCCTCCTCAATGATCTCCTTCTGCCGGTCAAATAGACCTGCATGATGGAAGGCCATCCCGTTTTCAGCACACTCTGCCAGTTTCAGGCACACCTCGGTGGGTAGGGATCCTCGTCTACGGGGAACATCCAGGATCTTCTCAGCAACCCTCTTGAAATCCTTTCTCTTCTCGGCTGGAAGACTCTTTTTTATCTTACCGGACAGGTAATTGGCCAGTGATTCTGTGAAACGGCGGGTGGAAACAAAGACCAGGGCCTGGCTGGATTCGGCCATGGAATCCTTCAGGATACGCAAGATAACATCGTTCTTGTTTTTGGTACCGTACTCCTCGGTGTTGAGCACTTCCTTAAATAAAGGTACTGGACGGTAGTCATGTTCCACCACCCTGGCACCTAGCCAAGTGGAAAGTTCCTCCATGTTCTGGAGGGTAGCAGACAGGGCAATTAACCTCATCCCGGGGTTTAAAAGGCGGGAACGAGTTATGGCACATTCAATGGTAGGACCACGACTGTACTCCCCAATCATGTGGAACTCATCTACAATGAGAAGGTCCACCTCAGAGAGGGTGTTCCAGTTGAAACGGGTCAGGGCATCGTAGGATTCGAATACCATCACTGCCATATCTGATGAGGATGGATGCTTGCCCACTTTGATGCCGTGATCTTCAAAGTTTTTAAATTCCTTAACCTTTTCATTCTGAATGGATAAAAGTGGCACTGCATAAACCACTTTACCTCCATCGAGGATGGTGCGCAGGGCTGCCATCACTCCCAAGAGAGTTTTGCCACTGGCAGTGGGGATGGCGATGATGTAGTTTTCTTTCTCATCCAATAGCCCGGCATCCACCACTGCCTCCTGGGCAGGGTTAAGCTCCTTAATTTGGGGGTAAGACTCCTTTATTATCTTCCTGATGGTTGGATCCACTGATTCAAGACTCATAATTCCTCTAATTATAATTCAATTTTTTCTTTTCTGATTACTTCGATATCCATTATGCGAGTGGAAGGGTACTGTCCATTTTTATCCTTTTCCACACTTTTTACCATGTCCCATATGGTCAAAAGACCCACACTAACTCCGGTGATGGCTTCCATCTCCACCCCTGTCTTCCCGGTGCTGCGTACTTTCACTGTAACCTGGATGGATTCAGGGTTCACTTCAAATTCCACTTCCACACCACCGATGGGTATGGGATGACAGAGGGGTATCATCTGAGAAGTGGATTTAACTGCCTGGATGGCTGCTATCTGGGCAGTGGTAAGTACGTTACCCTTCTTCAGCTCCCCCTTTTCAATGAGCTGGATGGTTTCATTGTTTAATATTATTTTTCCCCGGGCAAGGGCAGTTCGTTTGATGACTGGTTTATCCCCCACTTCCACCATGTGCACCCCACTTTTGGTGAGATGCGTGAATTCCTTCTCATCCATATACATTACTCTCCAGTTTTATTCTTAATTGCCTTATTCTTAATTGGCATCCACTACTGCAGTATTTTTTTATTTATAGTTCATTACTTTAAGATTTTTATTTCGACTTTGATAGTTCACTTGATAGTTATAAATAACTTTAATTTTCTCTTTAACTTTTAATTCTCTTACTAAAATTATACTAAAGTTAGCATCTATAATTAATCGTGTGGATAGAGCTACTGACAAATAATAATTGAATTAGGGATATTTTCATAATCAATTGATTAGTATGGTATCTGCATTGTACTGTATTTCAGGGCCTGTTCCCTGGCAGCAGCCCCCATATCAATCATTAATGTTTCATTTTCCAGGATTTTATCCAGGGCACTGGCCAGTTCCCTTGGATTTGAGGGTTTAACCATTATTCCCACATCTTCATTCATCACTTCGCTGATCCCACCCACATTGGTGGCCACCACGGGCAGGCCACTGGCCATGGCCTCTAATATTGTGATGGGGAATCCTTCTGATATACTGGGCAGAACAAAAACATCAGCCGATGGCATAATTTCATCCACATCCCTACGTGCACTGGTGAAGATCACATCAGAGATCTTCTCATCACGGACTTTCATCTCCAGATCCTGACGGAGTGGACCATCACCCACAATTACCAGCTCCGCCCCGGTTTTCATTAACTTTTTAGCTTCTAAAAGATATTTAACACCTTTTTGAAAGACCAGATTACCCACGAAGAGCAGCACAGGTTTATCAGAACTTATCTTCACGTTGGGTGGAAGTTCCTTATTTTGGGGGTTGAATTTTTCCACATCAACGGCATTGGGTGTTATGTAAATTTTATCTGGATTTATACCCAGTTCCAGCACCTTTTCCTGGAGGTTCTGATTTACCACCAGCACATAATCCGCCCTTTTAAGAACAAACTTAATCAATCTTCTTAGAATTGGATTTTTAGCCTGTATTAATAAATCAGAGCCATGTGCAGTTACTGCAGTTTTTTTCCCCAGGAGAGATCCCACACATACTCCGATGAGTCCTGGTGGGAGGAGGAAGTGGGCGTGAATAAGATCGATGTTGAAACGGCGCACCATACCCATTAGCTTAAAAGTTGATGATATAAAGAAAAACAAACCCCTTAAACCCTTTATATTGGGCGTGAATGCAGTTTCCACCTTCACCCCATTAATACCTTCAACATCCCGGTGGGGATAGGTTAACACGTAAACTTCATCTCCTCTTTTTACAAGTTCCCTGGAGAGAAGGTATGTGTGAGATGAAACACCCCCAATATGGGGTGGGTATTGTCCTAATAAGCACACACGCATGATTTCACCATAGTTTTCGCCGTGAATTTATTCAGAATCAAATTAATAATCATTTATAAAATAATCTATTGACCATTGATAAAATAATCTATTTCCCTTTTCATACATCTATAGGTTCTTATGGAATCTATAAATACTTAAAAACATCCTTATTAGTAATAGGTTATTTTTTACAATAGGATTTTATTGTTGATATTTTTCAATTTTAACTGGATAACTATTTTAACCGGATAACTTATTTCAATTTAGATAATTAATTCATAAAACCAGTAACCCGGTGATGTTAATAGCAGGTTTTTGTAAAATAAGCCAAATTAAGGAGGATGATGGAGTTCAACCCGATGGTTACTGTTGAGTAATGTACCATCCATCTTTAGAATGAGTACTTCTGGCTTTAAATTGAACCTTTCATGGCAGCGCTCTTGAATGGCTAGGGCTATGGAGTTGAAAACCATTTCCAACATTCCTTCCCTTTCCAGGATTTCCATCATATCCTCGGTGGTGTTGGAGTGGTAGACTTCCTCCATTAAACTTCTGTTTCCACCCACCAGTCCGGTGTGTGTGGTTATGATCTCCCGACGACCATCTGCCAGGCGATGTTCAGTTTGGAAGATGCCACCGGCAATTTTAACCAGTTTACCTGCATGACCCAGAATAATCAAATGGGATATATCACTTTTTTTGGCCTCATCCAGCATGTAACCCACCAGGTTACTCATCTGGATGATCTGATCATCTTCCACATCCAGCAACTGCTTGGCCAGCTTCTCCCCAATATTCCCTGGTACAAAAACCAGCTTGTGGTAGCCTTCAGCCAGTGCCACATCCAACTGACATTTTTTGGCCATCTGGAAACTCTCCGAGTTCATGGAACGGGCAATACCGGTGGTTCCCAGTATGGAAATACCATCCACAATACCCAGACGGGGATTCATGGTCCTATGGGCAATCTCTCTACCCTGAGGTATGATAATTTTGACTATTGCACCCTTACCTGGTGGCAGTGCATCCTCCAGGTTGGACTTGATCATCTCCCTGGGGACTGGGTTTATGGCCGCTTCACCCACGGATAGTTGTAAGCCTGGTTTGGTTACCCGTCCCACTCCTTCTCCACCAGTGATTATGATGTCAGGTTTATTTTGAAGCTGGACTTCTGCCTGCACCTCTATATTGATGGTGACATCAGGGTCGTGGTAGGGCATTTTCACTACTGAAGCCCGTCCAGAATAATCATCAATTTTTTGAGAATTATCAACAGAAATATTCAGACATCCCAGGGGTGTTTTAATATTAACTGAGGAGACTTTTTCTTTTATTGATAGGAGTGCGGCTAAAGCTGCTGCAGTGGCTGCGCTTCCAGTGGTGATTCCATAATCATCACTATCAACTGGAAAAGAAACAGATGAGGGGGGTGATTGATTCCCCCTGCCAGGTTTAAAATTAGTTTTAGCGATATTCTGGTCTTTTTGACAGGAATGATCTTCTTCCATGGTAATTAATAAAATAATATTATTTCCCGGTTTTCTCTTCTTCTATGGCCTTTACCAGTTCTTCTTTAGCTGGAGCGCCCACAAAACGCACTACTCCATTTAAAGCAATGGCAGGCACTGCCATGAGTCCATATTCAACTGCTTTTTCCCGGTCAACCATGATGTCAATTTTTTCAACTTCTAGAACACCAGGCATGTCTTTTTCAACTTCGTTTACAACTTCAATAGCCATGGGACAGTAGGGACAGGAAGGAGATGTGAATACTTCTACTTTGACAACCATATTTTTCACCTCATTTTTTAAGACTTGAATGTAATCTTATATCTTTAAATTCTATGCTTATTTATTTAAATTCTTTTTTATGGAAATTGTATTTTTATAAATTTGGGATGAATTATTTTTTTGGGGAAAATTAAATATGTAAAATTTTTCCCAATGGACCCTGGTATATCATCGTATACTGTAATCCACTGAGCTTTCCACAGAGCCTTCATTGAGTAAACTTCCAATTCCCTTACCCAGAGCATAGGCAAAATTGGCAGAATAACCTTTAATAATATCGGATAATGTCTCAGTGGGGGTGATGGTAACTACATCGTAATTTCCCTGGATACCACCCAGTCTGGCCGCTGATTCAATTGCTTTTTCCCGGTCACCAGTTTCATCCACCAGTTTCAAATCTTTGGCCTGGGTTCCGGTGTATATTTTTCCTTCGGCAATAGTTCGCACATAGTTTACATCCAATTTACGATTCTCGGCCACCTGGTTAATGAAGTATTCATAATCCTGGTCCACCATTTCCTGTAACATTTCCGCTTCTTCAGGGGTTAAATTACGGTATGAAGCACCTATATCTTTATATTCCCCTGCTTTAATGGCGTACTGATTGACTCCGATCTTCTGGTAAAGTCCAGATAGATCGGTTAAACTGAGAATAACTCCAATACTACCCACAATGGATGATGGGCTGGCAACGATTTTATCCGCAGGTGAGGCAACCAAGTAAGCACCAGAAGCACCAATATCACTGATCCACACCACCACTGGTTTACTGGAGTTTTTAACGACGTTCATGATCTCTTCACTGGCCACTGGTGAACCACCAGGACTGTTAACATCCAGGACTATGGCACTGACAGAACTGTCTTCTTCAGCCTGTTTAATACCCTCAGTGACAGATTGGGGGGTTACAATTGAACTTCCCAAAATACTGGACTCTCCATATGCAATTTCACCCTGTACTGGTATGACTGCCACGGTGTTTCCAAAGCTAGTGCTACTGGTGACTTCCTCGTTTCCTAAGAGTGATAAAATAGCAATAAAAATAACTACAAGGATTAAAAATCCCCCTCCCACAATACCTAAAATCAGCTGAGTATTCTTATCCATTTTTATTACCCATTTTTCGTTGATTATTATTTTTTAAATCTAAAGTTATATTATTAATTCTTTTCTATTTTTTATTCTTCCCATCGATGTATTTATTAGTCTTTTTATTTCTATGTATATAAAATAGTGCAATACTCGATAGAGTTGCTCTTGCAGGTGATAATTTGAAAGCAATTGTCCGATCCCCCGGGTCAGCTACTGTAATTAATGCTATATCAACGGGTTGCGGATCTGCGTTTGGTATAAAGCTTTATGTGACTGCAGAAGCCAGTTTAAAATCATCAAAAAGAACATTTAAAGCAGATAGGGATGTTGCCACCACGCTCATGGAGATCTGTGTAGACAAAGTGCTGGAAAAATTCAATGTAGAGACAGGAATCAATATAAAGACCAGTTCCACTCTACCGGTGGCTTCTGGACTTTCCAGTAGCAGTGCCACCTCCAATGCTGTGGTGCTGGCCACATACTATGCTCTGGTGAATGATGGCCTAATTCCAGATGGTAGCTTAAATGATTCAGATATACTTAACTTGGCCATTGATGCTTCATTGGAGGCTGGTGTTACCATCACTGGTGCATTTGATGATGCCAGTGCCTCCTTTTTTGGGGGTCTTACCATCACTCACAATCCACGGAGAGAGATCTTCCACCAGGGCCCCCTGGAGGAGCAAAATATATTAATATACATGCCCAATAGAAAGTCACCTACTGCCCAATCTGATGTAGGTAGGATGAAACTTCTGGCCCCCTGGGTAAAAATTGCATTCCAGGAAGCACTCAAGGGCAACGTATATGAAGCTCTGACCTTAAACGGAATTTTATATAGCGCCGCACTTAGTTTTGATGCTGGAATTGCTTTGGATGCCTTAAATTCCGGTGCATTGGCCGCAGGTCTTTCAGGAACTGGTCCCTCATTTGTAGCCATCGTTCCTGAAAAGAATATAAGCGATGTTCAGGAAGCATGGACTTCGTATCCTGGAAGAGTTATATTAACTCAGGTGGACAACGTGGGAACCAAGGTGGTTGACCATGGATAGGGCAGAAGCGTTACAACTCTTGGAAAGCTCTCGGAAGAAAATAGATATACTGGATGAGGAAATAATAAAGCTCATTAAAGAGCGAACTTCCCTGGCAACTGATATTTACCAGGCCAAAATAGTTCTGGGAATGGAAATTCATGATCCAGAAAGGGAAGAATTTATCCACCATAAGATCCGAGAAATAGCTAAAGAGCAGGAAATAGATAAAGACAGTCTCACCCAGATCACTATGATACTGACGGATTTGAGCAAAAAAGAACAACAGAAAATTCAAGGAGGTAAAAAGCATGGGTAACATTAGAACATCATTCGTTAAAAGAACAGCCAAAGAGCTGATTGAAACTTATCCCGGTAAATTCACCACAGATTTCGATGAAAATAAGAAGTTAGTGCAGGAATTCTCCACTGTAAGTACCAAACATCTGCGAAACAAAATCGCAGGTTACGTAACTCGATTGGTTAAAAATAATTACTTCTAAGGTTGGTTGCTATGGGAATAATAGTGGCCAAGTTTGGAGGAACATCCATCGGAGATGGGAAAAGGATCAAAAAAGCAGCCCGTGCAGTGGTTAAAGAGTACATGCAGGGTCAGAAAGTGGTGGTGGTTGTTTCAGCCATCAACAAGACCACCGATGACATTCTGGAAATTGTAAATAAATCCATAGGAGATGCCATAACCGAGAAACAAATGGCAGATATAATCTCCATGGGAGAAATCACCAGTGTAAGGGTATTCTCATCTACCATAGAATCCCTGGGTGTCAAATCAGAATATTTAGATCCTCATATGGAACTTTGGCCAGTTATAACTGACAGCAACTATTTAAATGCTAAAATTGACTTTGCAGAGACAGAGATCCGATCCCGGGAGATATTAAAACTCCTGGATCAGGGAGTGATCCCTGTTATCTGTGGTTTCTTGGGAAAAGATTTAGAAGGTAACATCACCACCCTGGGAAGGGGTGGGAGTGATATAACCGCTTTTCTTATGGGTCACTGCCTCCAGGCAGAAGAGGTGGTAATTGTCACTGATGTAGGTGGAGTGATGTCCACTGATCCCAATAAATTACAGTCCGCCAAGAAACTGGACAAGATCAGTGTGGAAGAAATGAGGGATCTGGCAACCCACGGAGCCCAGGTACTGCATCCTCATGCACTGCGATACAAAGACCCTAAAATAAACGCCAAAATCATAGGATTTGAACACGGTGACCTTTCAGCACCAGGAACAGAGATAATGGGTCCCTCCAAGGATAAAATGTTAAGATCAACCACCCTTAACAATGAACCCATCTCAGTCATTGCGGTGGTTGGTGAAGAGATCCTGACTAAAGTTGGAATCCTGGCTGAACTCACCAAAACCCTGCAGGATAATAATATCAATATTTACGGTATATCCACCGGTCAAAACTCAATAACCCTTTTCATTGATAAATCAGTGGCTGATTCTGCTCATGAAATCCTTCATGAGGTGGTGGTGAAAAACCCGGATATGAGTTCCCTGTCCCTGGGTAGGGAGATCGCCATGATCACCGTTAACAGCCAGGACTTCATTGACACACCGGGTATTATTACCAAAATCACCGCACCTTTACGTCAGAATAAAATAAACATAGTGGAAATTTCATCAAGTCAAACTTCAGTGGTTATATTTGTGGACTGGAATGATGGTAAGAGAGCTTATGAAATGGTAAGGAGAGTCTTGGAATGAAATTGGAAGGTACCACAGTTGCTATGGTAACCCCCTTCACCCGTGAAGACACGGTAGATGAAGAGGGAATGCGGGAGAACATGAATTATCTCCTAGAGAGAGGTGTAAATGGCCTACTGGCCGCCGGAACCACCGGTGAGTCTGCCACCATAACTCACCAGGAACAGAAGAAAATGATGGAGATCCTGGTGGATGAGGTGAAGGGCAAGGTGGCTGCAGTGGCTGGCGCAGGTAGCAACTCCTCCAAAGAAGCACTCGACCTGGTTAAATACGCAGAAGATATCGGTGCAGACTACGCACTGGTGATAACACCTTACTATAACAAACCCCAACAACACGGACTTTATGAACACTATAAAATGTTATCGGACTCAGTGAACATTCCCATTATAGTTTACAATGTCCCCTCCCGTACCGGAACTGATATTGATGTGGAAACCATTGGACGTGTTGCCCAGCTCGATAACATTGTAGCTATTAAAGAAGCAAACCCCGATCTGGACAAGGTCTCCCAGACTATTCATACACTTAAAAATCTGGGACAGGATGATTTCATGGTCTTGTCTGGCAATGACAACCTCACCCTTCCCATGATCTGTCAGGGATGTAAAGGAGTCATCAGTGTGGTGGGTAATGTAGACCCGGCACGCATGAGTGAAATGGTGAAAAAAGCCCTGGAAGGAGACTTTAAAGGAGCTCAGGATCTTCATTATGAGTTATACGACTTAATGAAGGTTCTCTTTGTTGAGTCCAATCCAGTGCCAGCCAAGGGAGCACTTAACATGATGGGTAGGCCTGCTGGTCATGTGCGCATGCCTCTGGCTCCATTAAAAGATGAAAGCCAGGAGAAACTTAAGAAGGTACTCCTGGATCTGCAGTTGATCTAACTTTAAAAGCTTTTTTTTTAAGCCTATTAACTGCCTGGATCCAGGGCAATTGGATTTTTAAGACAATACTTTATTTTTTTCTTATTTATTTTTTTAAGGATTACACAATCTTTAGGAGATGATATATTATGATAGATGTGGCAGTAACTGGTGCCGGTGGAAGAATGGGGTCCATGATCATCAACACCATCCTCGAGCAGGATGACATGCAGGTGGTGGCAGCCATAGAAGCTCCTAACACACCCCTGGAAGGGCGTGATGTAGGTGAAGTTATGGGAATTGGACCCATTAACGTACCCATAGTGGGGGCAGAAAAACTTAGCAGTACACTGAATGTAAAAAAACCAGACGTACTGGTGGATTTCACTATTGCCGTGGCAGCAGTAGGTACCATAAAAACAACAGCTGAATCAGGTGTTAATCTGGTGGTGGGTACAACTGGTTTCACAGAAGAACAGATGAAATCTAACCAGTCCGCTATAGAAAATAATCAGGTAGGGGCGGTTATATCCCCTAACATGGCAGTGGGAGTAAACGTCTTCTTTAAGGTGGTGGAAGAACTGGCTGCCATACTCACAGATTACGATGTGGAGATCATCGAAGCACACCACAAACATAAAAAAGACGCACCATCCGGAACTGCAGTGAAGGCCGCAGAACTCATAGCAGGAGTCCTAAACCGTAACCTGGATGAAGTGGGCGTTTATGGCCGGGAAGGGATGGTGGGTGAGCGAACACCTGAAGAAATCGGAATCCACGCAGTTCGCGGTGGAGACATAGTGGGAGACCACACAGTTCTATTCGCCGGAGATGGAGAAAGACTGGAAATCGTACACCGTGCAGGCACCAGGCAGGCATTTGTCAATGGTGTGATCAAGGCCATCCGCTATGTGGTGACAGCTGAAAAGGGTAAGATAAGTAATATGGATGATGTTCTGGGATTATGAACAGTATTCCATTCATTAATGAACAGATTATTGAATCAAAGAAGTGATAGTATTATATAGAGTTGATGGATAGTAATTAATAAACAGTATATTAAAAGGTTTAAAAGGTGGTTATATGGTAAATGTAGGTATTTTAGGAGCAACAGGAATGGTGGGGCAGCGTTTTATACAACTTCTCGAGGATCATCCTAAATTCGAGATAACAGCCCTCACGGCTTCCCAGCGTTCTGCAGGAAAAAAATATCAGGATGCAGTGACCTGGCACATGGACAGTCCCATCCCCGAGGCAGTGCGAGATGCTGTGGTGGTGGACACCGACCCCAGCCAGGTGAAGGATGTGGAGATAGTCTTCTCAGCACTACCTGCAGAAAATGCAGCAATAGTTGAGCCCAAATTCGCCGAAGCAGGCATGAAAGTGGCCTCAAATGCCAGTGCCATGCGCATGGAACCAGATGTACCCCTGGTCATACCAGAGGTAAACCCAGAACACCTGGATCTGATTGAAATTCAGCAGAAAAACAGGGGATGGGATGGATTCATTGTCACCAACCCCAACTGTTCCACCATAGCCCTGGTACTTACCCTGAAACCCATATACGACCAGTACGACATCAACCGTGTATACGTGTCCACCATGCAGGCTGTTTCTGGGGCAGGCTACAATGGAGTTCCCTCAATGGCCATGCTGGACAACCTGGTACCCTTCATTGGGGGGGAAGAGGAAAAAATGGAAGCAGAAACATTGCACCTTCTGGGTGATTTTGATGGTGAGAATGTGGAACCAGCTACATTTGGAGTCAGCACCTCCTGCCATCGAGTACCAGTGGTGGATGGTCACACTGAAGCAGTTTTTATGGAGATGGATGAAGAATTCAACCTGGAAGATATTAAAAAATCTCTGCAAACTTTCCAGGCGCTTCCCCAGAAACTGAATCTTTACTCGGCTCCTGAAAATCCGGTTATTGTCAGGGAAGAGGAAAACAGACCCCAACCACGCATGGACCGTATGATGGGGAAAGGAATGGCAGTTACTGTGGGAAGACTCAGGCAGGATGCAACATTCCCCCAAAGCCTGAAATACGTCCTTTTGGGCCACAACACTGTTAGGGGTGCTGCTGGAGCATCTATACTAAATGCAGAACTTATTTCGGAGATAATGTAGGATTTTTACTACATTAACTCTTTATTTTTGATTAAGGAATTTATTATAAGTATATTTTTATCTTCTGAGATCTGTTTTAATAATTGATTTGCCATTACACTACATTCCTCCTATCTCTTGCTAGTATCAAGGGAGTTCAACTATATTATTTTCTGTTCAAACCAAAAAGTAATATTATACTAACATTATAAATTATGACAAATATAATTAATGTGTAGGAGGTTAATAACTTATGAAATTATCAAAAAAAATGTTGGGGTTAATTGTTCTTGTTTGTTTTGTTGTTGTCATATCTGGATGTACTTCAAATAATAACACATCAACTAATAACAGTTCCAGTTCAAACACGTCTGCTTCTAACGCATCTTCTAATGCGTCCGCTTCTAATGATGTCAGTGTTGTTGTAAATTATCCTGGTAGCTGGGCTGCTGATGTAAGTGGTACCTTTGGATATCGTGCGCTATCGGGTACTGGGGATCAAACAACTAATTTAGGTGCCGTATCCGGTTCTGTCACAATTTCTGCCCGAAAAACAGAGGGTGGCTCTGGTACTCTAACCACTTCTATAATGAAAGGCGGGAAAAATCTGGGCACAGCAAGCACTACAGCCCCATGGGGAGGAGCTTCTACAACTGCCATTATTTAACCCCTCTTTTTTTATCTTTTTTCATAGTGCCATAAATTCTTGGAAATACTAGTTCCTGTTTTAAATTAATTAACACCCTTTATTTGGTGCTGGGTTAGATTTTTAAATTCTTTGTTTATCTGTAAAAAGTGGCTTTGCCTGATAATAAGAATATTCTTTTTTTGGGGATTAGTATTAGAATACTAGTTCAATCTCAAAGCTTAAAAGGAGATTGGTGCATAAATAAGATTAGATTAGGATTGTATTGATAATAATAATTCCATTATTCACGTGATAACCATGGCCTTTTTGAAGGATACAGAGAGAGAGCAGTTGAGGCAGCTGGTTAAAGCCTGTCTTTTAGAGATCAGCAAGTTGAAGATCGAACTTAAAAAGTGCCAGAAAGAATCTTCTAGATCCCTGGTTCAGGAGCACGGCAAACTTCAGGAGTTACAGAAAGATCAGGATAAACTCATCCAGAAAAAGGAAGAAGAAATCCAGGAATTAGTCAAACTACTTGAAGAAAAGGATCTGAAAATAAAAGAATTGCAGAAGATAAAAAATCAGTTTAAACTACTAACCCAAAAACCTAAAAAGGATTTGACCTCATTCCAGTCCAATATTTACCTGTTACTTCCGGACAAGGAGGATACAGTTGAAAATCTTTTTGACTGGATTACTGATATGGGGTTTACTGAACTCACACTCCAGAACTTTGAACATGCCCTCAGAAACCTGGAAAGGAAGGGTTACTTCCATTCAAGGGATAATAAAAATACCATAATGTGGAAGAAAATAGATAAGGACTAAAAATATACTTTTTTTCTATTTTCAAAAGTGTTAAATCTCTTCAAAATGTTTTAAATCATGAACTTTGTTTTTTTATGCACTTTTAAAATTACGAATGGTACTGCACATCATTTTAAAATCAACTCAACATGTAATAGCAAACTATTTATATAATCGCTAACCTACTGATCATTTACATAAAACAATTTGAGGTGATAATGTGGCACAATTAGGACAAGGACAAGGACAACCTATTATTATAATGCCTGAGGGCTCTTCAAGAGTTTTAGGAAGAGATGCTCAGAGAATGAACATATTAGCCGGGAAAGTCTTAGCAGAAACCGTTAGGACAACTCTAGGGCCTAAAGGAATGGACAAAATGCTCGTAGATGGATTAGGTGACATCGTAGTAACCAACGATGGAGTAACCATCCTCAAAGAAATGGACATCGAGCACCCTGCAGCAAAAATGCTGGTGGAAGTAGCCAAAACTCAGGAAGATGAAGTGGGAGACGGAACCACCACTGCAGTGATTATCGCTGGAGAACTACTCAAAAAGGCAGAAAACCTCCTGGACATGGACATTCACCCTACCATAATAGCTATGGGATACAGGCAAGCAGCTGAAAAAGCTCAGGAAATCCTAAGCGTCATATCCATTGATGCAGACGACAGGGAAACCCTCATGAAAGTGGCAATGACCGCCATGACAGGAAAGGGAACCGAAAAAGCACGAGAACCACTAGCAGAACTGGTGGTCGGTGCAGTCAAACAGGTTGAAGATGACGGGGAAATCGACCAAGACCACATCAAAATCGAGAAAAAAGACGGAGCAACCATAGATGACTCCCAACTCGTAAACGGTGTCATAATCGACAAAGAACCAGTACACCCTGGCATGCCTAAAAAGATGGAAGACGCAAGGATCGCATTATTAAACAGTGCCATTGAAGTTAAAGAAACCGAAGTGGACGCTGAAATCCGTATCACTGACCCTGCCCAGATGCAGGCCTTCATTGAACAAGAAGAACAGATGATCAAGGACATGGTTAACAAAATAGCCGATGCCGGAGCAACTGTCCTCTTCTGTCAAAAAGGAATTGACGACCTGGCACAGCACTACCTGGCCAAAGCAGGAATCATGGCAGTGCGCCGAGTCAAAAAATCAGACATGGAAAAACTCGCCCGGGCAACCGGAGCCACTGTAGTTTCCAACATTGAAGACCTAGACTTCGAAGACCTGGGACTGGCTGGATCAGTAGCTGAGAAGAAAATCTCCGGCGAAGCAATGATCTTCGTGGAAGACTGCAAAGACCCAAAATCAGTAACCCTCCTCATCCGCGGTTCAACCCAACACGTGGTAGATGAAATCGAAAGAGCAATCGAAGACGCCATTGGCGTAGTTGCCGCAACCATCGAAGACGGTAAAGTAGTTGCTGGTGGAGGAGCTGCAGAAATCTCCATAGCCAAAGGACTTAAAGAATACGCTGACACCATCAGCGGCCGTGAACAACTAGCTGTTACTGCATTCGCAGAAGCACTGGAAGTAGTACCCAAAACCCTGGCTGAAAACGCAGGACTGGACAGCATTGACGCTCTGGTGGACCTACGCGCAGCCCATGAAAAATCATTATACATGGGACTCAACGTATTCACAGGCGACGTCACCGACATGTACCGTGCCGGAGTCATCGAACCTCACCGAGTCAAAAAACAGGCCATCCAATCCGCAGCAGAAGCCGCAGAAATGATCCTAAGGATCGACGACGTCATTGCATCCACTGGTGCAGGTAAAGAACCTGACATGGGTGGAATGGAAGGAATGGGCGGAATGCCTGGTGGAATGCCACCAATGATGTAAGTCTCAGGACTTACATTTTTTAATTTTTTTAAAGTATTAAATGGAATAAAACTCGTTTTAACTTATTTTCTTTCTCTGAAATTATATCCGGATTATCCTAATGAAAGATTATTATTAAAAATAATTCTATTATTCTCAAAGAATAATTTCAAGATTTCCTTAAAATTTAATTTAGGTGACTAATATTTAATTTAGGTGAATAATTCCAATTTAATTCTCTAACTTTTACATTAATTCTTTTATATTCCTATTTTTTTTCATGATCTTACAAAGAGTTTAATGATACTCTTAACAAAAATTAATAATGACACTTTATCACTTCATCTGCTAAGTGGTGGTGCGAAGTTTTGCAGGAATACAAAACATTTTTAAAAAAGATAGGGCTTCTGGGCATAACCACAATCCTGGTAAGTTTAAATCCACTTATTTTATTGCCAATTCTTACTCAGAACTTGACAACCCTGGAGTATGGTGTTTGGGTGCAGTACACAATTACTATAACCATAATACCAGCAATAGCAGTTTTAGGGCTTCCTTATACCATGGTCCGATTTTTATCTCCCCATCAAAGTAGGGGGGAAATTCAAGAAGTCTTTTATTCTGTGGGATTTACAGTAGTTCTGGGAAGCCTGCTAATGGCAATTATATTCCTTTTAAGCTCAACTTTCCTGGCAAAAAATCTCTTTAATGGCAACATGTTTGCCGCGGTATTTCTTCCCATCAGCATCTTCTTAAATGGCCTAACCCTTCTGTTTTTTGATTTTTTCCGGACATTCCAGGAAATGAAGAAATATTCCCTGTTTTCATTGGCGCAAGCATACATTGCAGTTATCCTGGTGGCCATACTGGTTCTAACTGGTGGTGGTATCAACAGTGCAATTATGGGCCTGGTTATAAGTCAGTTAATACTCATTTTTGCCATGTATATTTTAATATTAAGGAAGATTGGCTTTAAAATACCTCTTTTTTCTAACTTACGTGAATATCTTAATTTTGGTCTACCCACCATCCCCACTAACCTTTCATTCTGGATATTGGACATCACGGACCGTTATTTAATTGGATTGTTCCTGGGACTGTCCTTTGTCAGTTACTACTCTGCAGCCTACTTGCTGGGTAACATCATTTCCCTTATCATGTCCCCTTTTTATACACTTCTACTTCCTAACCTAGCTTTATATCATGCACAAGGCAGGATAGGAAAGATTAGAACTCTGTTAAATTATTCCATTAAGCTTTTTCTTATACTATCCATTCCACTATTCTTTTTAATATCAATTCTATCCCAACCAATTTTAAAGGTTCTTTCAACTCAGGAGATAGCCTTTGGAGGTTACTTCATAACTCCCATACTTGCTTTAGGTGGTATTTTCTTTGGATTGTATGGGATCATGTCTCAGGTGATTATTTTAGAAAGAAAAACACGTATAACTGGCAATTTATGGATAATATGCGCAGTTTCAAATCTAGTGATGGATATTACCTTTGGATTTTACTGGGGAATAATTGGAATAGCATTAACCTCATTACTGGTATACATATTTGCATTCACCATTACCCTCTATTATTCTTATAACTATATTCGTCCCCACCTTTACGGATGGTTCCTGGTCAAGAGTATTTTTACAGGTACCATGATGAGCCTGATATTAATCATTTTTAATCCTCAAAAACCACTTGATATTATTTTGGCTTCGATTCTTGCACTATCCTTCTACTACTTTATTTTATGGAGGTTAGGTGGAATCCAGGAGAAAGAGTTAATATTTTTCAGAGATTTCCTGATGGATATTCGACTTGCCATTACCCAGTCAGTTCACACTCTCTCAAATTACATTAAACATTAAAGACAAATATATTGTGTAGTAAAATTATTAATTTAATTCTTGAACGTAGGAGATAGAACATGGGAAAACAGATAATGAATATAACCCCTCAAGATGCCTTTAAATTAATAAAAGAGAATATTGATAACCCTGATTTCGTATTACTTGATGTTAGGACTCCTGGAGAATTTTCCGAATCCCATATTGAGGGAGCCATACTCCTAAATTACCAATCCCCTGATTTTAGGAATAAAGTACAGGAACTGGATAAAAACAAGACGTACCTTGTTTACTGTCGTTCTGGGATGAGGAGTTCTGGATGTGCCAGTACCATGAATGCATTGGGGTTTGAGAACATATACAATATCTCCGGTGGAATAATGGAATGGCAAAGACAGGGATTACCTTTAAAATAGAATTCTATTCTTAATCTAAAATAATCATTCCTTTAACGAATATTTTTTTTTAAATCCAAAAAAATAATTAATCAAAAAATAGAGTGATTGGAAGAATCTTTTTTTCTTCCTTTTTTATACATTGGGGAAGTTATTCACGGCCGAAGATATGCACGGCTGCAGTACCGCCGGTACCACCAATGTTGTGGGTCATACCGATCTCAATACCGTTAACCTGTCTTTTACCCGCGTCTCCTCTGAGTTGCCAGACCATCTCAGCTGCCTGGGCAATTCCAGTGGCTCCTAATGGATGTCCGCGTGCTTTAAGTCCTCCAGAGGGGTTCACTGGTAAGTCTCCATCAATTGCAATTAAACCATCCTCTACAGCATTACCACCCTGTCCCTTTTCCACGAATCCCAGATCTTCAATGGCTAATATACCATTTATGCTGAAGCAATCGTGTACTTCCACTGCATCGATGTCCTTAGGTCCCACGCCTGCCATATCATATGCAGTCCTGGACGCATGTACTGTGGAGTCAATGGTGGTTATATCCCGTCGGTCATGAAGGGCAATGGTACCGGATGCCTGGGCCGAAGCCTTTACGTAAACTGGGGTGTCAGTGTATTTACGGGCATCTTCTGCAGGGCAGAGTATAACTGCCGCTGCACCATCAGTTACCGGGGAACAGTCCAGTAATCTTAGGGGGTCAGCCACCATAGTTGAGTTTAAAACCTGATCCACACCAATTTCGAAGGGGTACTGGGCCAGTGGGTTTAGGGCACCATTCTTGTGATTGTTAACACTGAACATTGCCAGCTGTTCCCTGGTGGTTCCGTACTGATGCATGTGACGACGGGCCATCATGGCGTAGAGTGAGGGGAAGGTAACTCCCTGTTGGGCTTCCCATTCCTGGTCCGATGCAGTGGCAATGGCCGGGGTAGGATCCACCACATCAGTCATCTTCTCCACTCCAGCAGAGATAACCACATCATGATAACCAGAGGCCACAGCCATAATTCCGTTTCTGAGGGCTAAACCACCTGATGCACAGGCTGCTTCCACCCGGGTACAGGGTATGGGTGTTAGACCTGAATGGTCGGCAATGAGAGAGGCTATATGCTCCTGTTGTATAAATAGACCAGCAGTCATGTTTCCCACATACATGGCTTCTAAGTCTGCTCCTTCAATATCTGCATCGGCAACAGCCTTCATTCCGGCTTCAGTAATCAGATCACGAAATGATACTTCCCACAATTCACCAAATTTGGTTTGTGAAACTCCAATAATTGCAACATCTCTCAATTTAACATTCCTCCATTTATGATAATCCTTAATGTTTAACGTGGAGTTAGACCTGCCATCCTCATTTTTCCCTTGAACTTGGCATAAATGGCATAGTTCACGTATTCTTTGTTTTTGATCATATCCTGAACCTTAGGGGCCAGTTCCCGTTTTTCTTCTATTTCCTCATTAACTGTGATACTGAAAGCATCACTACCTGCACCGGAACCGTATGAAACTGCAAATATACGTTCACCGGGCTGGGCAATGTCCAAGATGGCTGCCAGTCCCAGTGGTGTTGCACCAGAGTAGGTGTTACCAATCACTGGTGTCAGGAGTCCAGTTTTGTACTGTTCTTCAGTGAATCCAAGTTTTTTGGCAGCTCTTATGTAAAATTTACCATTGGGCTGGTGGAAAACTGCATGATCATAATCAGAGGCTTCTGTGCCCATTTTTTCCATCATTCCCTTGGCCCCTGCGAGTACGTGTTTGAAATAGGCAGGTTCACCGGTGAAACGTCCTCCGTGACGGGGGTATGGTTTACCTTCCCTACGGTAGAAGTCAGGGGTGTCAGTGGTGAAACTGTAGGTGCCTTCAAAGTCAGCTATGGTATTTTCTGTCCCAATTATGTATGCTGCTCCTCCAGCAGAGGCAGTGTACTCCAGTGCATCGCTGGGAGCACCCTGTGCAGTGTCTGCACCAACAGCAAGACCATATTCAACTGTTCCAGAATCAACCAGGCCCATACAAATCTGCATACCTGCAGTTCCAGCTTTACATGCGAATTCCAGGTCCGCTGCAGTAAGATCAGGGCTGGCTTCCACAGCTTCAGCCACTATGGTTGCAGTGGGTTTAACTGCGTAGGGGTGTGATTCTGAGCCAACGTAAACTGCTCCGATTTTTTGTGGATCAATACCTGCTCTTTTAAGTGAATTACGGGATGCCTCCACTGATATGGTGGCTGTGTCTTCGTCTGGGGATGGTACTGATTTTTCGTTAACCACCAGTCCCCTGGAAACTGCCTGGGCATTATCTCCCCAGACCTTTGCAATCTCTTCAACCTTTATACGGTATGAAGGTATGTAAACTCCATATCCTACTATTCCTGCCATATTAAATCACAACCGTCTTAATAGTATTACTGATTTTTTGTGTTGAGTTAATTTTTTTTAGTTTATTTAATCATATACAGATTTATAATTGGTTCAATTGAGGTATACCTTATATTTTCCTTTATAATCCTTCTGTATATTAAAAAAAATTATGTAATTAAATTAAGGCTGAAACCAGTTTATATACTTATGTATGTCATGGGTGGAGATGGTAGCATTCTTTAGAGAACTGCCATATTTCAAGTATTTATTAGATATAACTCATAAAGTAAATGTAATGCAAGTTGAGGATAAGCAGAAACTTAGAAAGATGATATGGGGAGTTTTTGAGGATAATGATCTTTTAAGAACCTCCAAATCATGCTTCGGAAGAATTCCTGACTTTGAAGGAGCATATATGGCTGCTCTAAGATTGAGGAATACCTTAGAGTGGCAGAATTCAGAAACAGTCTTTTCCAGTCCGGATTCAAGCTTGAAGGATGTGCGTGAAAACGTACTTCTGGATGGTAAGGTTCTGGTGATGGCCACCCCTAAACTAAAAAATGGATATATTCTCCTGGATCCCGTGAAAGTCAGTGGCAATGAAAAAAAAGCTTCCACTATTGAAGGGGCGTTTAAACTGGGGGAAATGATCATTAACTTCCCTCGGATTGATCTGGTGGTGGAGGGTTCTCTGGGAGTTGATCTAGAGGGGAATCGGCTTGGAAAAGGAAGGGGATTTGCTGATCAGGAAATAGCATTCCTATCCAGAGAGGAGATTATTGGTGGGAAAACACCCCTCTGCAGTCCGGTGCATCCAATGCAGATAGTGGATCATGTTCCCACCGAGGAACATGATGAGCGGATTAACATGGTGGTAACCCCGGAAATGGTTATCAGGATGGATAAAATTACATTAAAAGAGAGATTACATTAAAAGAGTTTTAAAGTATTTGGGAGTATATTAGGAAAGTCTAAACTACTCCTTATCTTAACAATCTGTTTTAACTTATTTAACATTCTAAAAACAAACATTAAATTCTAAACTATTGTTAAATCTTAACTATTTATAAAAGTTCTAAAAACATTTCCAGATCCAGTTTTCCTACATCTTCAGAGGTTTTCATACCATATTTTTTGTAAAGTAATTGCCAATCCTGGTTAATGAGGAATTCATGGAATTCTGCAGGGGTGAATGATTGTCCATTGTGTTTCATATCTTCCAGTTCCATTATGCAGTTTTTTAAAAGTTCCTCAGCATCATCCAGTTCCATGAGTTTGCTTATCATGCCCTGATCATCATTGATACTCTCTTTGACATCTATTCCCTGGTAATAAAAGCTTTTAAACTTTTTTTCCTGGGAAATAAACCGGTGAACAATTAATAATTTCTCTTGAAGTTCATCAACTTCTTTAGGAGTAAGTTTCATATTATTTTACCATCTACACATCTGAGTATACTTAAATGAAGGATTAAATATCCAATTCTCAGTCCTAATTCTCAGGCTGTTAATTAACTGTTAATGTCTCCAAATAGGGCTTATATTTCTTTAAATTATTATAATTCATAAATCTGTCTTTAAATTATTTTTAATCCTTTAGATTATCTAATCTTTCACGGAATTCCTTACGATGACGTCTTTCCTCATCTCTTATGTGTTTCAGGACTCCCACTACTTCTTTATCATCAATGACCTCAATTTGGTGGGTGTAAATATCAATACCCTCTGATTCGAGTTGGATCTGCCGATGGAGCATTTCTTCAAGGTTGTCACCACCAAAATTCAGTTCCTTATGTTCCATAGTTGGCTTACCCCCTCTTTTAGTAATAAGGTCTGCCAACCACCACATATGTCTCATTTCATCCACAGATATGGCCTCGGTCACACGACTGGGATCACAGTCTTCCATTAAAAATGAATTCTGCACATAAACCATGGTTGCTTCCAACTCTCTCACGAAATCATCATTCAACATGGCAATTATATCTTCTTTATCCAAAATAACACCCCACGATTATTTGAATATGGAAATTCTTTAATATAGCATTGAATATTGTAACATCAATTAAATCAGGAAACATCTATAAATCAGGAAATATCCATTTAAATCAGGAAACATCAATAAAATCACTGATCTTTTCCTTCTTACGGTAAGCCATGCCCTGAAAGACTGCCACCAGGTCACGTGCCTCATCGTATATATCCACAGTGTAGCTGGCAATCCTACCACCACTGGACAGTTCACGGGCTTCAGCATGTAACAATCCACTACTGACAGCTTTAAAATAGGATATGTTAGCGTTTATAGCCACAGTAACTGTACCGTGTGAATTAGCTGCCAGAGCAAAGGTAAAGTCAGCAAGGGTAAATAATGCACCTCCATGAACAGTTCCCACCCCGTTAAGGTGCATTTCTTCCACTTCCATGGTGGTGGTGGCTTTTCCAGGGGAAATACTGACCACTTCAATGTTACTTAGATCTGCAAAACGATCATTTTCAAAGAACTTTAAAATTTTTTCCATTTTAAAACCTAACCTTCCAATTATATATGGTTCTATATCGGATTATAAAGGATCTAAACAAATTCAATGTGTGCAGTTTATCTCCCATTTATTATAAAATGTCTTAATTATAGAATTTATGATTATTCATAGATTTCAAAATAATTACCCAAATTTTCAAATAATTACCCATAGAATTCTAATTATGTAGATTTTCTAATTATGTAGATTTATATTAAGGAATGTCGGTATATTTCTAATATAAAATGAGATATCCTTGAATTGGGATATTTAAATGGAAAATCATTTGTGCAAAAGGAAACCATGAAAGCCATGTTACTGAGGGTGGGAATTGACAAATCCAGTGATGGAATCCTATCTCCTATTTTCCCTGATGGAAGTTTTGAATACATACCCCTATCAGAAAAAGATGAAAAATCAAGGGAAAAACGCACCTATGTTGATTTAACAGGTAGAAAAGGAAAGCCTCTTTCGGATTACCTTCCACCAGGGGTGGTTGACCGGAAAGTGCACCTGGATCCGGAATTTACCACCTTCACCTATGGTGATGTTGGTAAGAAGGCAGGTTGCCTGTTGAAACTAGAACCGGGAGATATTCTAGTATTTTACGCAGGTCTCACCCCTTACCAGAAGTCCGAACATCCTGAAGCCCTTTATATAATTGGTTATTTCACTGTAATGTTGATTGTGGATTCTCATAACAGTTCCTCCAGTAAAATGAGGAGGATCAAACAGAAATATCCTAATAATTCCCATCTTAAACGCGATTCAGACATCGGTGAAATGGTACTTGTGGTGGGAGATCCTGAAAGAAGTAAAATACTTGATAAAGCCATCTTAATCAGTCAAAAAAAGTTGAATAAGATTGGCAGGCATTATCATGCAGTTTCACCTCAAATGGAAGAACTACTGGGAGTTAAGGGTTCTATTCAAAGGAGCATACCACCCAGATTTATAAATGGAGGGGATAAGCTCGTTAACCTAAAGGATTTACTTGATTTATAATCAGAACACATGTGGAAGTACAGAACACCCTCTGGAAGTTAACAACCTAGACGGAAGAATCCCTTAATTAGCAATATTATTCCTATTTAAAAATGACAACCCTTCTGGCCCGTTTTTTCTATATACTGCTGATGGTACTTTTCTGCCCTCCAGAAAGTGGGTGCTGGTTTGATTTCAGTTACAATCTTCCCAGGGTAGCGTCCAGATGCATCCATTTTTTCCCTACTCTCACGGGCTAGTTTCTCCTGTTCATGGTCATGATAAAAGATAACTGACCTGTACTGGGCTCCAATATCTGGTCCTTGTCGGTTTAAAGTGCTGGGATTGTGGATATTCCAGAAAAGATCCAGTAATTCTGTGTAGGAAACAATTTCGGGGTCATAGGTAACTTCAACCACTTCAGCATGACCCGTAACTCCTGAGCAAACGTCCTGATATGAGGGATTATCATAATCCCCACCAGCATAACCTACTGCGGTTTCAACTACTCCTTCCAGTTTCCTGAAGGCATCTTCCACTCCCCAGAAACAACCAGCCCCAAAAGTTGCCTTTTTATTATTTTCAGTCACAGAACACACTCCTCCCTTTTAAAATATTCCTTAATTTTTTTAAGTTATTTTAATAAGGATTACCAAGTTATTTTAATAAGGATTACCCATTAACTGCCCCTTTTAAAGCATTTGTTTAGAGAAGGGAATGATTAATTAGTTTTTCCCTTTTTTGTAATGTTTATCATCTAAAAAAGATAAACAAATTAATATAATAATATGTTTGTAATGATGAAATAACACTTTCGGTATCCTATTATGTCCATTTCTCCCCGAAAATATGCCCTGATGGTGGCGGTTTTAACCTCATTTTTAACCCCTTTTGTGGGATCATCCATCAACATAGCCCTGCCTTCAATTGGAAGTGAATTTACTGCCACAGCCATACTCCTGGGCTGGATCCCAACGGCTTATCTTCTTGCCCTGGCTGTCTGTCTGGTTCCTTTCGGCAGAATCGCTGATATTTATGGTAGAAAAAGAATTTTCACCTATGGAATAATACTATTCACTGTATCATCATTTTTAGCTACATTATCCTTTTCAATTGACATGCTCCTGGTATTTCGGGTTTTACAGGGCGCAGGCAGTGCCATGATCTTCGGCAACCTTTTTGCCATCATAGCTTCCATCTTCCCTGCAAGTGATCGTGGGAAAGCACTGGGCATAACCATAACCGGAGCATTTCTGGGACTTTTTCTGGGTCCGGTTTTAGGGGGTTTCTTAACAGAATATTTCGGATGGAGAAGTATATTCTTCTTTAACGTGCCCCTGGGAATCCTGGCCACCCTTGCCGTAACCCGGGTGGAAGGTGAATGGGCTGAAGCAAGTGGAAAATCATTTGATATTATTGGATCAATCATTTTAGGATTCACACTGGTAACCTTGATGTACGGTCTGTCAATTTTACCAGAAACTATGGGATTTTACCTTATTTTAGGAGGTGTGGTGGGGTTAATCTTATTTTATATAATAGAAAGCCGGATGGAGAGCCCGGTTCTGGATGTTGGTATTTTCAAAAACCGGAGTTTCACCCTCTACAATCTGGCAGCATTCATCAGCTACTGTTCTGCTGCACCTATTGTATTCATCCTGAGCCTCTACCTGCAGTACATTAAAGGACTGGATCCACAGTGGGCGGGGATTGTCCTCTCGGTGCAACCGGTAATGATGGTGATTTTCTCACCCCTGGCTGGGAAAATATCGGATATAATCGAACCCCGGAAGGTGGCTGCATTTGGAATGGTCCTCAACACCATTGGATGTGTATTATTTGCTTTTTTGGGAGCAGAAACCAGTATGATGGTGATTGTCATTGGTCTGGGCCTTCTGGGTTTGGGGTTTGCCAATTTCTCTTCACCCAACACCAATGCCATAATGGGCAGTGTGGAATCCCACCTTTATGGAGTGGCCTCCACCACAGTGACTACCATGCGTGTCCTGGGGCAGATGTCTGGCATGGGAGTGGTTCTGCTGGTTCTGGTTCTGGTTCTGGTTCTGGGCAGTTCCACCATAACTCCTCATATATATCCAGAATTCATCACCAGCACCAGGATATCATTTGCCATATTCGCCATTTTGAGCTTTTTAGGAGTACTGGCCTCCATGGCCGGTGGAAATAAGGATAAAAATCAGCAATAATCTATTTAATTGTATTTTAATGATTAATTTATCGTCGATGATTAATTATCTTGTAATGATTCAATTCTCTGTTATAACTGGTTAATCTAAAAAAATTTTAGGCATCAGGCACATAATAAAATCCTATGCAGAATCATAAAGTTGCCTCCATACTCCACCGTGTGGCAGACTATTTGGAGATGGATGGTGCTGATTTCCGGACCAAAGCCTACCGCAGAGCAGCCCACACCGTGGAAACCCTCAGTGTGGACATAACTGATATAGGAAAACAGGGAAAACTGGAGGAGCTACCCGGGATAGGTAAGCATATACATGATAAAATTGAGGAGATACTAGAAACCGGAAGATTGGAATACTTGGAAAACTTAAAAGACGAATTTCCACTGGACCTGGATTTGCTGATGTCGGTGGAGGGATTAGGTCCCAAGAAGATAAAACTCCTCTATCAGGAACTGGGGATTAAAAACTTGGATGACCTGGAAAGAGAGGCTAAACGTCATCATATCCGTAGATTAAAGGGTATGGGTGCTAAAACTGAAGCTAAAATTCTCCAGAATCTGGAATTCGCCCGTAAAAGTACGGGAAGACAGTTGTTAGGGTATGTCTTACCCTTGGCTTGTGAGCTCAAACAGAGATTAGGTGACCTGGATGTGGTTGATCAGGTGGAAATCGCTGGCTCCATCCGACGCAGGAAGGAAACTGTGGGAGATATTGACATACTCACTGTAACCCGACATCCAGATGAAGTAATGGATTTTTTTACACAGATGGATCTGGTTGATGATGTAATAGTCAGAGGACATTCCAAGTCAACAGTAAGACTCTACAATGGAATGGATGCAGATATTCGGGTCTTTAAAGAGGCTGATTTTGGTTCAGCAATGGTTTACTTCACTGGTTCACGCGAATTAAACATCAGTCTAAGGAAAATCGCCATATCTCGTAACATGAAACTCAATGAGTACGGTGTCTTCCAGGGAGCAGAACGCCTGGCCGGTAAAACAGAGAGTGATGTTTTCAGGGTACTGGGACTGGATTACGTTCCACCGGAACTTCGGGAGAACACCGGTGAAATCGAAGCAGCCCAGCAAGGTAAACTCCCTGACCTGGTTAATTATAATGATATTAAAGGTGATCTGCACATACACACCACATGGAGTGATGGTAAAGCAAGTATCCTGGAAATGGCTAATAAAGCATCCCAGCTGGGATATGAGTACCTGGCCATAACCGACCACACCCACCTGCCAGTGGCCCGGGGCCTGGATGAGAAAAGATTAACCCAACAGATGAATGAAATCAACAAAATCAACTCAGAAATTGAGGGTATAACCATATTGAAGGGTGCGGAGGTTAATCTAGATTCATATGGTAATCTGGACATATCGGGTGATATTCTAAACGAGATGGATCTAGTGGTAGCTGCAGTACACTACGATCTCAGACAAGATCCTGAAAAGATGCGTGAAAGGATTTTAATGGCACTGGAAAATGAACATGTGAATATATTAGCCCATCCCACCGGTCGGAAGCTAAAAGAAAGGCAGCCCTATAAATTGGATATTGAACAATTGTTCCAGAAGGCCAGTGAAACAGGAACCATTCTGGAAGTGAACTCACAACCTAAAAGACTGGATTTGAAGGATATTCATGTTAAAATGGCAGGAGAATACGGATGCCACTTATCAGTGAGCACTGATAGTCATCATATCGCTGATTTAAATTGTATGGAACTGGGTGTGGCCACCGCACGCAGGGGGTGGGCCGAGAAAAAGGATATTGTAAACACCCTTCCACTGAAGAAGCTGTTAAAAGTAGTAGGTTAGACTATTTATAGAGTTATTAGGAATCATATTTAAACTAATTTTTAAGGACTAGATGATTCAAGTGGTGTGACTAACGATTTCAAGGATTTGACGATTTAAAATACGGATCACTATATATGTCCTCTAAAAATCTGAGCACTGATGGAGTAAGGAGAGTATTCTGGCCAGGGTAACCACATCTTCTCGGTTGTGCTCGATTATAGGCACCAATGGCCCAATGTTGCCTGTTTCACGGTAGGTGAGATAGAAATCAGGAACCTTACTACTGGGAACATCATCACACCTCTCGACACCGAAAAGATGTTTTTCCAGGGTTTGCAACCTGCAATTGGGAAGCTGGTCATTCCACTGGCGCCGGGAAAAGTGGAGAAGATCCAGGTGTTGGGTGTTGATACTTTTTTTCAGATGATGAAAACGCATCCTGTTTTTAATGAATGGCACATCAAAGCTACGCCCATTAAAGGTAACGTAAACATTATCACTATTCTGGTGAGATAGAAAACCCTCCAGTGCTGCTTTTTCCTCCTTCAAATTCCTTAACAAATACTGATTTATGGTCAAACCATCTTCATTTCCCTCTGCAACCCCAATAAGGATCAATGGCACGTCTTTAAGACCGAGGGTTTCAATATCCATGAAAAGCATGTTCTCAGTACCGGACAGGGAGGACAAAAGAAGGTTAAGTGGATGGGACGGGGAGTACCTGGTTGATATCCAGTCTGAGAGGGCGCAAATGTCTGATGTTTCCATTTTTTCTAAAAATTCACAGGCGCTGGTGCTGTAAACAGGATGATCCCTCAGATCATCCAGGGAGGTAAATCCATCACTTTTAAGTTTTCTTTCTTTAGATTCACCAATTCCTTTAATCAATTTCAAATCACTGATCAAACATTCATTAACCATTTTTTCCTTGAGAGTTTTGATTTCTAACTTCTCATGAGTGGTGAAACAGTAACAGGAACCGCATTTAGTATCTATCTCTTCCCCATACTCCAAGTCTTCCAGTGATTTATCCTGATAATCTTCTAAGAGTTTTTCTTTAAGTTTTTGAGGGTTATTTTCAACTTCATAAGTCATATGTGGACTCCACAAAGGTAATTTATGGATTTAATTGTGATTTTGATTTATTTCTGAATTTTTGATTTTTCAGGTAACTTGTTTAAAATTATTTAATTACCATCATTATTTATGGTTGTTAAGACCATATATAGCTATAATTATTAATTTATTCTATAATTCATACAATGGGGGTAAGAAATTTGAAGAAATATTTAGTTTTACTAGCTTTACTGGCAGTGGTGGTCATGATTTCAGGATGTACCACCTCTCCTACAATTACCACAAAAAATTTTTCGGCAAGTGGAATATCATTCCAGTACCCGGATACTTGGAATGTGACCAGTCAGGTTAGCAACAATTCTACTCAGATAATGGTTGCTAATTCTGAGTTCCTATCCACCAACGGTACCAAAGGCAGTGTGGTGTTAATACTTAAACTCCCCAAGACCTCTGATAACAACATGACTCAAACCAGACAGGAACTTATAACCCAGGCCGAGCAATCCGGTCAGAATGCTACCAACACAACCATCAACATCGCAGGTGTCAGTGCCAGTGATATTAGCTACTCTGGAAAGGATACTCTTGGAAACAATACCTATGCTCGACTTGTTGATTTCGAGAAGAACGATTCCTTGTACCTTATTCTCTTTGCCACGGGTGGTGGTGCAGATACTAATGCATCTAAACCCTATTTTGACGTGATTGTCAAAAACTTCCAGGTAGAATAATGGGTATTGTTTAAATATATAGGGGATTGTTAAAATAAAATCCCATTTCCCCCTTTTTTTTAGAGGGGAATTTATGGGGGGAAATTTCTATGAAACGTTTCAAGGGTATAATGTGCGTAAAATCTTTAATAAACGTGCAAGGGGGAGTTATTATTGATTAAAACCCTTATTTTATATGAAAGCCGGTATGGATCTACCTGGGAAGCAGCTAACATAATTTCACTTATTCTGGGTCCCTCCCGACGTTATCCTGTCTCACGGTTTGGTGAGGGATGTCGTGACTTTGATTTTATAGTAATAGGTACCCCTATCTATAATGGGAAGATCCACCCTAAACTGCAAATTTTTCTTGATAATGAGCGAGAATGGCTTGATGAAAAAAGCATAGCCCTTTTTTGTACATGTCTTAATGGTTCTGAAGGTCTGCGTGTTCTCAGGGAAGTGGAAGATAGTTTAGGGGGTAATGTTCTTGAACTGGGTGTTCTGGGAGGTCGCCTGGAAATGGATCGTTTGAATGACCGGGATTATGAGGCACTCAAGGAATATATTTCCCGGGAAGGATTACCCTCCCAGGGAATGGACTTATTCAGTGATAAAGAAGTTGTGGAATGGGCGTTGCGCCTTATTGACATAAGGGATGGACTTTTAGATGAACTCCCCGTGCCAGAACTTCGCAAAGAAGTTGAAGAATTTTTAAAACAACACAACACCTGCACCCTGGCCACCAGCTCACAGGGTCGGGTACGTGCCACTCCACTGGAGTACAACTACCATCAGGGGCATCTCTATATTCTCAGTGAGGGTGGGCGGAAGTTTGCCAACTTACTTTCCAATTCCAGGGTTTCAGTAGCAGTATACGAAGATTACACTGATATGAATAACCTTTTAGGGATGCAAATCACGGGACAGGCAATCATGGTGGAAGAGCTGGGGGAATACCAACAGGCCATAGAAATGAAGGGTCTTAGCATGGATTACATCCGATCACTTCCATTGGATCTCAAACTCATCAGGGTGGATTTGGAGAAGGTTGAATTTTTAAACTCAAAGTTTGAAAAGGAGGGATACTCAGCAAGACAGGTTTTGAAGTTTTAGATTAAGAAAAAAATTTCGGGATAAAAAATGATGGGAGGCCAATGAAAAGTAGTTCATAAAAAAATTTATCCACCCTAAATTATTCACCCTAAAATATCTAATTTTAAAAAAATATCCAAAAGATCCAAATACTATTTTTCACCAGGAACTTATTAATTAATCATTAATATAACTAATGATCAAAGTATGAAATTTGATTTGAATGCAAAATCTCTGAAATTAGCCTAAATTATTAGCCACATGTATACTGGATGGATGAAAAACGGGTGGTTTGGGAAAAAGTGGGGAAGGATAGATTTGCACTGATTTTATAACACTAGTTAATAATTAGTTATGACTCCTATTTGAAGAAAATTTACCCGAATTGTGGGAGTGGTTAATCATTAGGGAATAACTGATCAATATGTGAGTTGCATCGATTGAGTGTTGTAATTGTATTTCAATTTGTTCATTCCCATAATTTGCTGGTGTCAATTACTTTTATAAATTCTCTGGCATGATCCCTGGTTGTGCTGTTGGAATCGTATTTATATGTTTCATAGACAATGGATGGTATTCCTGCCTTTATTAAGGGGATGGTAACGTATTCTGTGCTTGAAGGATCTGATGGGTAGTAATAGTTCATCCATGAGATGTCATTGGCCAGTTCACGGGCAATGGAGAGGGATTTATTATCAGTGGTTGGTACGAAGACAAATCTGGTTACTGTGTAACTTCCATTACTGGAATGAACATCAACTGCCAGCTGGTAATGATTGTTAATTATATCGGGTACCACGTATTTATTTGCCAGTTCTTGGCCGTTCATACGTTCTGCCGGATAATTGTTCTGGTATAATGGGGCATTGATTATGTACAAATAATATTTTTTTTCAAGAGAGGCATCATTTTCACGTAATGATTCTATCATTGCTTGATGTGCACCAGATTCCCGGGGGTGAACCCCTACAATGTAAGCTACAGTGACATTGGAACTGATATTTCCATAAGGTCCCTCTTTCACCACTGTAGAGTCATTGGTTTGGCCCAGAACTATCGAAGATATCTGGGACGAGTTGTTGTTACTTAGAGTAGGAGCCCCGTTTAGGGATACAGTCAGCAGAATTGCGGAAAAAACCAGGATAATCACTGCACACCCTGATATGATCAGTTTTCCCTTTGTTTCAAGGCTTATAAATCTTTTAAATCCTTCAATGGGAGGTTCGGATTTTTTACTTTGCTTTTGAAGCTTTCTGTGGCCTGTATTTGGTTTAAACGGAATTCTCATTTTCTGCCCTTTTTAAATCATTAAAATTTTTAGAAATTCTTATAAATCATAATAAGATTTTTGGAGTATTTATGGGTAATCAGATGATATCTGCTATAAATTAACTTCTCTATTATTTCTCTAATTATTTTTGAAGTGGAATTAACCAAATTTTTCCTCATTTTTGTTGTTTTAACAATTGTTGTCTAGACAATAAATTTATATATTATAGATGTAAATGTATGTGTATTAAAAAAATAAGAGGGGTACTAAAATGGAAGATATTGATTTACATCTGCGGAATAAAATGGGTGATTTAGATATTCAGCTGGAAATATTTCTTTCTATAATTTGCAGAAATCATCTTGTCTTCACAAATCGAAAAGCAAAAAGATTAAACATTAAAGGCAGGCACATTCCATGTTTAATGTTGATTTCGAATTGTCCTGGAATTACGCAGGATGAAATTGCATACATACATCAAATAGATAAAGGATTTATTGCACGTATAGTGAAAGAACTGGAAGATGATGAATTTTTATGTCGTACCATTGACTCTGAAAACCGTCGTAAATATCATATTTCCTTAACCGAAAAGGGAAAGGACATCATACCCAAAATTAAGGATATTGATGAGGAATGGAAAGAGGTAGTTTGTGAAGGTTTAAATGAAGATGAAATTTCTAAATTAATGGATTTTATGAATTTACTAGCTGAAAACAGTATTGAAAAAATTAGAAATCGCATTTAATCCCTTAAAACAGATTAAAATTGGAAAATTTTAAATTAACAAGAGCTGTATTTAAATGCAAAGGAATAAATCAACACCATCAACTCCAAATCATTCTACGGATTATGATAAGACAGAAGGAGTCATTACAATTCTTGGTGACCCTAAAAAAGCCCTGGTTAAACTTTCAGGTCCTATGATCATTTCAATGATCTTAATGTCACTTTACAACATCGTTAACGCAATTTGGGTTGCTGGTCTTGGCGGAGATGCATTAGCAGCAGTTGGATTTGTAACCCCTTTATACTTGATACTTGTGGGGTTAAATAATGGTTTAGGAGCAGGTGCAGCTTCTGCGATATCACGTTATATTGGTGCAAATAATAAAAAATCTGCAAATAATGCTGCTATGCATACACTAGTTCTTACAATGGGTATTTCACTTATCCTGACTGTAGTTCTACTGGTATTTCTTGAACCAATACTCATCCTTTTTGGTGCAGGAAGTACATTAGATCTTGCAATCCAGTATGCACAGGTTATCATTCTAGGAACCATCTTAATGCTATTTGTAGGTGCAGCTTATGGCATACTTCGTGCAGAGGGTGATGTCAAAAGAGCAATGTATGCAATGATATTATCCTCAGTTGTGAATATGGTTCTTGACCCCATACTCATTTATGTTGCAGGTTGGGGAATTTCAGGGGCAGCATGGGGTACATTTATATCCACAGCATTAGTAGCTGTTATTTTGCTATACTGGCTATTTGTAAAGAGGAACACCTATATTTCTTTCTCATTTAAGGATTTTATGCCAGATAGAACCATCACTAAAAATATTTTAGGAGTGGGACTGCCAGCAAGTGTTGAATTCCTCGTGATATCCATTCTTTCAATTGTTCTTAATGCCATTCTGGTCATGGTTGCAGGAACAGATGCAGTTGCAGTTTATACTACTGGTTGGAGAGTAGTGATGTTTGCCATGGCACCAATAATAGGTATAGGAACTGCACTGGTTACAGTTGTTGGTGCTTCATATGGAGCTAAAAAATATGGAACTCTTCATATGACATATAAATACTCTTTGAAGATCGGACTTCTTGTAGTGGCAGTAACGAGTATTTTATTATATGTATTTGCAGATTATATTGCCATGTTATTCACTTACAGTTCCGCAAGTGCATATTTATCACCCACAATTGCTTCATTCATCCAGGTAATGTGCCTATTTTTCATATTCCTACCATTAGGAGCTATGTCCAGTTCAGTATTCCAGGGAGTTGGTAAAGGAACAACCTCTCTTATTTTAACCGTACTGCGGGAGCTGGCTTTTGTCAGTGTGTTTGCCTACACTTTCTCAATCCTTCTTGGTTGGGGAGAAAATGGAGTATGGTGGGGAATTATTATAGGAAACCTTTTTGGAAGTATATTTGCATATATCTGGGCGCACATATACATAAAACGGCTGGAAGATAGTTCAAAATTAGATCCACAGTTAAATAGGCTGTAACTTTAAATAAATAATTATGAACATCTAACGAAGTTAGATAGAGCTAATTACAAAGGATAGGGCAGATTTGATGCTGAAATCATTCTTGCTGTAGACGAATGTGAAATTCATTTTTGTTTACTTCGTTAAACATCTCTATAACGAAGTTGGGGTTTCATTTTATCATTTGATTTAGTAGATCCTTCATTTCTACTGTATAATTAGTATTATTTCAATCCTAATATTGTCTGATTTTAGTGATGTAAATGTATTTAACGAGCTGGGCATCTCCGAGATTTCAATCCCAATATGGTCTGATTTATTTAGTGATTATAGATTAAATGCAATAAACAAGTACACATTTCAATTCCAATATGATCTGATTTTCATGGAACTCGAAAATTAAGTTTAATATTCATAAATTAAATACATTCCCTAAATTGGAAAAACATTTATTTTTTATTATTAATTTTAATAATATAAGTATTAAACATGTGGGTGTGATGATCTTTTTTCAACAAATATATATAACTTACAAGGAGTATATCAACATATGAAGATCCATAGGGAAAGTAAGGACAGGGTCAAGGATCATTTCGTGTACCGACGAAAAAGTAAAAGAGGCTGGTCTATAGTTATAATGCTAGATAATATTCGAATAGATAATTTCCATGGATTTCCACACATCCACATTCAGAAAAAAGCAGGGTATGAAGAAATAGGCATTGATGACCCGGATCTAGTTTACTTTATAGTTATGGATCATTTAGAAAGGGAGAATGGCCTAAACATAGAGAAACTTAAGGAGGAGCTGGAATGAAAATCACCTTAATAAAAACCATAACCGGAGAAAAATTGATACAGGAATTAGAAGAAACCTACGGTTCTCTGGATAGGCTTGAAAGGCTCCATGATAGAAATCCGGATAACATGAAGGTATACACTGATATGGATGACTGGAAATATTATCAGGATCATCTAGATGAAGTCATCGAGGAAACTAAGGGTGTAGTAACCGAAAAATTAACCCTGGGCACACTGGAGATGGAGATGCTTAACTTCATCAAGTATAAAAAGCCAGAATCCATTCGTGAACTGGCCAGAATGATCCATAAAGATGTGCGATCAGTTCAACCTAAGGTGAGAAATCTGGAGAAGCAGGGACTAATCCAGTTTAAGGAAGGTCCAAAGAGAAAGCTTATGCCTATTTTAAATTATGATAAAATTGAGATAGAAGTTTAAACTTGTTTTTGTATAGTGTTTTTTGGTTGTCAATTGTTTTGGTTTTAATATTTTCTATCAACTTACTAATTTCGCTATGTAATACCAAACTATTTAGTGTATTACACTAATACTAATAGTAAGGTGATACAATGGTTAGTGTTACAAAGAAGTATCAGGTAACGATTCCCAAAGAGGTGAGGGAAGATCTTAACATTCAGCAGGGAGACAAAGTAGTTTTCGTAAAGGACAAAGAAGAAAAATGGATTCTAATGACTGTAGGAGAACTGACCGATAAAATGATTGAAGCTTCTTCTGACATTGAAAAAACAATTGAAGAATCAAGAAAAGGATTTAAAAGTGGAGTTAAAAGAAGTATTCAATCACTGGGTGGAAAGGATTGAACTGGTGATTTAGATGAAACTGGTCCTGGATACCAATGTTTTCAACAGCCGAAAATTCTGTAACTGGCTTTTAGAAACTCCTGAAGAAAAATACCTTCCTGCAGTGGCATACATGGAATACCTCTATCATAATCTTAAAAAGGGACTAACTCAATCCATGACCGATGCATTTTTAGAACAGATGAACATTTCAGTTGTCCCATTTGGGCAATCTGATGCAATTGAAGCTGCAAATTCTGCTATTGGAAACTGGGATTTTGCTGAAAATGCACGGGATTATGCTATTGGTGCTACAGCAATCACATTAACTGGCAAACTTGTCACTTATAATGTCAAACATTTCAAATGGATTGAAAATGTAGTTACTCCTGATGAAGTGATAAATAATAAACGTGTTCGGCCAGAATGATCAATAAAGATGTGAGATCTGTCAACTTAAGGTGAGAAAACTGGAGAAGCAGGGGTTAATCCAGTTTAAAGAAGGTCCAAAGAGAAAGTTTATGCCTATTTTAAATTATGATCAAATGAAATAGAGTTTAAACTAAGTAAAATTCTCTGATTCTGGATAAAATCAACGTTCAAGGTTGATTCAATCCAATTATTGTCTAATTTTGATTTAAATCACCCATTTCAATATATAGTTTTTTGAGCATTGCTTTGATAGAATCTAATTTCCTGGGTTAATTTTTTAGTAACTAAAAGTTAAGTTTTTGGAAAACAATTAAACGTTTAGCATATACTATTGGTAATTAATATATCACTGTAGAGATTTTTTCGATAAATTTAAATAGGTGAAATATTATTAGATAATAGTATAATATGAAAATAAATAAATTTACTTCAACTAGTTAATGGGGAGTTTGGTTGGGGGTTGTTAAATAAGACTTAAAATTTCTTTAAAAGCACCAAAAAATGATTATTTAATTTCTTATAATTATAACCATATTCTTTCTGCCATTATATATCGTAAGATAGCAGATCTTGACTTAGCCAGTCAGCTCCATGCATCGCAGGATTTTAAGCATTTTACTTTTTCTCAGATAAACATTCCTCGCCGTAGACCATCCAAGAATGGCATAATCTCAAGGGATGGTAGGTTCCATTTCTACATCTCCTCACCTCATGACTATTTGATACAAAGTATGGTGGAAGGTTACTTGGAAGATCCAGAGATCAATTTCAAAGGAGACAGGCTCCGAGTGGAACAGGTGGAACTTTTAAAACAACCTGATTTTAAAAAGAAGATGAAAATGAAGACAATGTCTCCTATAATAACTCGAATCAAACGGGAAGATGGGAAAATATGGGATCTCAATCCAGGGGACCTTAGGTTCTATACTGCATTGCAGCAGAATCTTATCCGCAAGTACAATTCTTTTTATGATGATATCTATGATGGTGATGAGTACGTTAAAATCGTTCCTGAAATGGGTTCTGTGAAAAGAAAGAGGATTACAATTGAGAAGAACGGAACTCAGACTTATCATAGGGCTTATTTGATGTATTTTGAGGTGGAGGCAGATGAAAGGCTGGTGAAATTTGCTTATGATTGTGGAATTGGGGAGAAGAATAGTATGGGATTTGGGATGGTTAAACAAGTTAATGGGGCTTAATATGATGGAAACTTTCTTAAAGTCACATGATTGGAATTAATGATATTTAACAGGTGAAATAATGGAGATGGAAATATCCGTTTACAATGATATTTGGATGGATAATGCTGTTGAGAACTTTTATAGGCTGATAGAAGATTCTGAAGAAGAATTAGAAATAAATCTTAACAAAACAGAGTTCACACTTGGTAACGTTGATAAAGAAGATTTGGGGAGTTTGTTATCTGATATAATTCAAGAAAATCGGAATAATTTAATTGTAATGGATAAAGACAAGAAAACTGGTGAAATAAAGGAAATAAAAAAAGATTTCGTTCTTATTCAGGAAGGTAAGAAAATTGATGGAATTGTGGCATTTAAAGAAAATATTTACACGGAATCAGAAAAATCGGTGAAAGAAATCCTTGATTTAATGGAAAAAGATGGTAAAAAAACTTGTGTTTTATGTGGAAAAACTTTTTCGAAACCCTTTAAAAAAATGCAACAAGCAACATATCCCTTTGTAACAAAAATCAAAAGCCTCAGTGGTATCCGGACGTATAAAGATGGAACTTTCTATGCATTTAAAGAATATCATGATAGCTTTTGTCCAACTTGTTATTTAATTGGAATATTGGAATGGTTAGATGACAGAGTAATTTACCGAACATTTCCAGGAGATAGGACATTTTTATTTTTACCTTATTTTGATAATTTCGAGGATTTAGCTGAGTTTAAAGGAGGATATGAACCTTTATTGAACAAATCAGAACGATACTCAAATATAAGAGTAAATATTGGTGAAAACAAAACAGAAGGAACTCCCGGAAAATTTAGTACTCTCCTATGTTTTTATGATAAATTTTTGTTCGATATTGAAAACACAAATATTATAGGTGGTGATTGGGCCATCATCGAAGTTCCTTTTGGCTCTGTCAAGAACGTTAAATTAAGGTTATTGAATTTGACTGATTCTACTTTGGGATTAATGAAAGAGTTTATTGAAGATACTGAAAGTCGAATTTACACAGAATTAATAAAAGAAATCTACTTTTTCATAGATAATCCAAAAGGTGCTCCAGTAGATTGGGATTTAACAAGGAAAATTCAGGAAAAACTATCAGAATATTTCTTGATAAATGATTTTACACATTTTGCAAGAATGTTATTGCCTAAGAAAGGTGGTAGGGTTGGTTATTCATCAGGAACGCGAAAAAATTTAGAGAATTTGATATATGTTTGGAGGTTGAAGGAAATGGGAATACCTAAAGAGAGCCTAAACTCGATAAAAGGTGTCGGAAATATTATTGCCAAAGTTTCAAGGAATAATTTAAGTATTTTGTATAAATTAGATAAAACAAAAAGAATTGAAGACTTTTGGAGTGTTTTAAGAGAAGTGTCAAGAAAATTAGTGGGACTTGATCTAGAGAAAGCCAAAGTTAGGCCAACTGCACTAGATGAATTGATCCAACTAATAAAAGAAGATGAAAGTCAGTGGAAAGAAATTAGAGATTTGTTGATAGTTTATGCATCTATGTATTATGCAATAGGATCAAGAGGAGGTAAAAAAAATGAATGATTTAAAGGGAATTAATATGGTATGGCTGTCAGAGACAGATTTAACAAATTTAAATGCAGGAGAAGGGGAAAGTAACTATATTGATGTTAAAAAATATAAAAAAGATGGAACTGAGTATCCATATGTCAGTGGGCAGGCGATGCGGTTCTATCTTAGAGAAGCAATAAGGAGAAATTTATCGGAAGATGAATACATGTGTGTTCCTGATGATAAAGGGGAAACATGTGGGGACATATTTAAATGCATAAATTGTGATCTTTTTGGTTTTATGACAACAGTAAAAGGGAAAGGAGCTATAACTCGAGTTTCACCAGTTAAAGTTTCACCCGCAATGGGAATTTTTTCCTTTGATGAAAACTCTAATGTTGATTTTTTGACTAGGAGGCACAGAGTTACAGAAGGGTCTAAAATGGAAGGAGATATTGTAAATGTTGAAGTTGGAACGAACATTTACAAAGATGGAATTTCAATCGACCTCTTAAGAGTTGGATCAGAAGAAATAATTGATGAAGACAATCGCACTGTTAAGATTGAACCGAAAATTGATAAAAATATAATAAATTCACGAATCCAAAAAGTTATAGAAGGAATAGGGTTTTTATCAGATTATTCTAAACAGGCACGACTATTAACAGATTTTACTCCTGATGCAATTGCAATATCTTTCCAAAATAGATATTCGCATCGATTACAAAAATTATTTGAATTAAATGAAGAAGGAAAACTCAATACTGAAAGATTCAAACAAATTTTGGATGAAGTTGACGAGTACAGTGATCAGATATTCTTTGGAATAATTTCGGGATTGTTAAATGAAAAAGATGAAAAATTTGTTAAAGACGTATTTAAAGAAAAAGGAATTGAGGTAAAAACCCCTAAAGAAGCTCTTGATGATGCCGCATCGAGTTTAACTTCAAAATCTGAATAGTGAGTCATATGTTCGGGTTAAAATTTAGAATAGAGGCTCTCTATTTTACAAATTTTAGAAAATCCACTAGCACTAGCTTAATTAATACATACAGTATACCTCCATTCACCACCCTCAGGGGGATGATATCTAATGCATTAGGGCTTAAAAGAGATGATTTAAGAGTACAAGATTGGATTAAAATTGGAATTAAGCCCCAAAATAATATCAATCTTTCTACTGAGATGACTAAAGTCCTTAAACTTAAAGGAACGGGTAAACAATATCAAAAAACATTTCCTTCAGCACCCATATTCAAAGAATTTCTTGTAAATCCTATATATGATGTTTACGTTGGAAGTGAACAAGAAGTCATTGAAAAGATATACAATGCGTTGAAAAATCCTAAACGGCCACTGTATATAGGTGCATCTGATGAACTTGTTGATTTAATGGTTTTTGAACCTGTTCAGATTGAAAAAAAACCTTTTAATGAGGTATGTGGAGTGGTAGAGGGCATCTATGAGGACTGCATTATTGAAAAAATCCCATATAAATTTATCCAGGCTGGTCGAAACTTTTCTCTTGAATACAAAACAATATCAATTCCAAAAAAGGGAAAAATCTGTGAAGAAATGGATCTCTTTGATTTTGAAGGGGAGGGGGTTGTTCTAGTGTGAATATTTCGCAGGAGTATGAGATTGAGGATCTCTTGAATGATTTAGGAATTGAAGTCGATGATTCTGCTAGAATTTCTGATGGGGAACTAACTTATTTTATTTTTTCTTCCAGTAATTTAGAATCTGAACAAGAAGATCTAATTGACATGCTAAATATTAATAAGTTAAAATGTGGTCTTTATTTTTCAAATAAAACTAATTATGTATCAAATGAAATTTTAAAGGCATTAAAACCTGCTTATTCCCTATCCGAACAGAAACTATGGGAAGATGTGATTAAAAAGCTCCAGTTAATTAATCAAAAATATTTCTTAAAAAAGGAATATCATTTATTCGACTTAAATCAACTCCTTTCAACAATAATAAAATGGAATGGTAAGTTGGCAATGCATGAATCTGATTTTAATGATTTTATAAATGATTTGAACAAAATAATAAGGCTTAGTTGTAAATATTACGATAAATTTATTATTGATGAAAGTTACATGAATCATCCTTTTTGGAGAGAATTAACAACTATTAGAAACAAAACATTCCACCATTCAACTGAAAAGGAACATAAAGAGGCAACAAAGTTAATTAAACGTCAAATGGGAGTATTTAATCAACTTATTGGAAAAGAATTCCCTAATTCAAATTTTGATTTCATAAATATTCAATTACAACTTTTAGAGCACTGTAATGTATTTTTAAATGATGTTGTGAGGGATATTTAATGATATTTGCTAAAAGACAGATCAAAAATGAAAAAGAATTCTTTCAAACACTTGAAGGCCATACTATTGACTCTTTAAGAATTTTAAAGGAGTATATTAGGACTAATTCAGAAGTTGTGAGTCAATTTTGTCAACGATGGGATTTAAGTTGTGAACTATTTTTAAAGAATTTATTTATTAGTATTTATCTTCATGATATTGGAAAACTTACAAAACAATTTCAAGATAATATAAGCCTGGGAAAATCTTCTCAAAAGTATCCTCATGCATATTACTCTTTCTTTTTACTAAATAATGTGGATTACAATCAATTAGTTGAGGAAGTATCTTTGGAAAAGTTGGCAGTTTTGGGACATCACACTCAACTTTATAATGGTATCTATAGTAATGATGAAAACTTTGGTAAACCTAAATTCTCAGAAAAAGAGATAAAGAGCTTTATTATGGATTCTTGCAGTGTTTATCATGATATGGGATTTGAAAAATATTTTAAATTTGAGGGCTTACAATTTAATGAGAATGATTTTAAGTTTAGCTCAAGTAAAGCAAGGCGGTTGCTCAATCAAACAAAAAGAAATGTTTCTAAATTTAATAAAAATCTTAGTTTTAAATCAATTTTCACCTATTTTTTCTCTATTCTCCAGTTATGTGATGATTATTCCAGCGCTAACTTTTCTAAATTTATTGAAACCTATGAAGGAACAGAAACTCTTTTTGGACCCGTTTTGGATGATCCTTGTGAATATGTGACTGAATTAAATGTTAAAGATCCGTTGAAAACTGTTTTTGGAGATTATGAACCCTATACTTTTCAAAAAGATTTATTTGAGAAATCTCCTAAATTTTCTTTCCTTTTTGCACCTTGTGGTAGGGGTAAAAGTGAAGCAGCGATTTCATGGGCTTTGAATTGCATGGAAAAATATAATCGGAATAAAATTGTTTTCGCAATGCCAACTCAGGTTACGAGCAATGCTATGTGGGAAAGATTATGCACAATTTTTGGTGAAGGCAGTTCTAAAAAAGAAAAAAAGAAGAATGGCAAAAAATATGTGGGATTATTTCATGGGAAGAGTTTTATAAAGTTAAAGTCGGTTTTAATTGGAGAAAAGGATGATCTAGATAAAAAAACCTTTGAAGAGTTATCAGGTGATACATTCAAAGGGAATATATTTTTTAAGCCAATTACGGTTACTACAATTGACCATGTGATATACTCTTTTGTTCATGGATTTAGGCAGGCTGATTTTGCTTTGGGAAACTTGCAAAATGCTATAATAATTTTTGATGAAGTTCATTATTATGAAGAAAAAACTTTAAATCATTTGTTCACGTTATTCAAGCTACTTAGAGAGTTTGAGATCCCTCATTTGTTAATGTCTGGAACATTACCTGATTTTATAAAAAAAGATGCAGATGAATATTTAGAAGTAGTGGATTTTGAAGGCATTGAATATATGCCATTCAGTTTCAAATTTTACAATAAAGAGTTAATTAAGCTTCCTAAATCGTCTAATGATGTTGTTGAAACACCAGAAGTTTGCATCGACAGTGAAAGCATTGAAGAAATTGTTAGTCAATACAAAAAAGGATTAAAGCAGTTTATTATTTTAAACACCGTGAAAAGAGCTCAAGAATTTTATAAAATTGTAAAGATGAATTTAGAAAACGAAATTGACTATCCTAATGTCCTTCTTTATCATTCTCAGTATACTTACAATGATCGAGTGAAAAAAGAATCAGAAATACGTGATGAATCTGAGAATGGTCCTTTTATTTTAATAGCTACACAAGTAATTGAGATTTCACTGGATATTTCATGTGATATTATGTATACTGAGGTTGCTCCTCCTGATGCTATTGGTCAAAGAGGGGGACGTCTTAATCGAAAAGGTAAAACATTTAAGAATGGAGTTACACATGAAATGAAAATATTCTTACCCGAGAAACATTTACCATATGATGAAAATTTATTGAAAGATACTCAGGAAAAAATTAGGAATGGTCCTGTTTCTTATAAAGAAATCAAGGAATTTTGTGATAATATTTATCAAAATCGTGAGCTTAAAAAGACTAATTTAACGAAAATTTTCAGGAAATGCACTCTTTTTGGATACAAACCAATAGATATAGTTTTTGGTGATGATAAAGGTCGTATGCTTCAAATTAGGGATGATAAAGTCCAAAAAATTGATGTTATCCCGTCTCTAATTTATAATAATAATGACATAAATTTAAACGTTGAAAACCAAGTAAAAGTTCCATTCTGGTGGTATCAAAACGATCAAAATGAATGTGGGGAAGATTTAGAGTTCTTTGAGATAGTTTCCAGAAAATTCGGAAAAAAAGAAGTCTTTTATGTCATATGTAAAATGGATTATACTTATGATATGGGCTTTGATTATGGGAGGAAAGTTAAGGACACGTTTGAGGACTATTGTTCTTAAATTACAGTTCTATTCCGTAATTATTAATAGAATAAACGGCATTAACCAATAGTTCCCTATAATTAAAGAAAATTTCTTTAAAATATTATGAAATTCTTTAATTTACACTTTGAAAAACCCAAGACTTTGAAAACATAAATACTTTGAAAACTAATATTTCAATAGGTGATGTAAATGACTGAAACCAAAATCTCAAAGGGTTTCCAGACAGTTGTTCCTGCGGAAATAAGAAAGAAATTCAAGGTAGGTCCAGGGGATGTACTGGAATGGATTCCTACAGAAGAAGGTGTGGAATTAAAGTTCCGGAAAAAGGTAACCATTGATGATATACTGGGTATGGTTGATGGACCAGAAACAGATGCAGTAAAACTTAAAAAGAAAGCCCAGAGGGGAGAAAAGATTTGATATTTATTGATGCTTCCTTTTTCATAGCTGCATCCATTAAAAAGGACCAGTGGCACACCCGTGTTCGGGAAATACTCCCTGAAGTTACAGAACAGGATAAAATGACATCCATTGTTGTTCTTTCAGAGGCAGTGACCATGGTTGGAAGTCTGGTAGGGGGTAAGATGGGGGCTCTTTTATATAATTATATCATGGATAATCATGAAGTGAATTTTGTGGATAAAGAATTAAGTGCACAGGCCATGAATTTTTTCTTAAACTATGATGGGGTGCTTTCTTTTGCCGATTCTGTTTCAGTACAACTCATGAAACAATATAAAATAGATACTATTGTTTCATTTGATTCTGATTTTGATAAAGTTAAGGGAATCGTGAGAATACATTAGGGGGCATTGATGTTATCAAAAACTGAAAAACACCTGCAGATTATGGGAACCCAGATTAACTACTACTTCATATGCCACACCAAGTTATGGTTCTTTTCTCACCATATTCAGATGGAACAGGAATCAGATCTGGTCTCAGTGGGAAAACAACTCCACCAGGGCACTTATCAAAAAGAAAAAAGGGATTACACAATTGACAACCTCATCAGCATAGATTTCATCAAGAAAGGAGATATGCTGGAGGTTCATGAGGTTAAAAAGAGTAAAAAAATGGAGAAAGCCCATGAATATCAGTTATTATACTACCTTTACTATTTGGACGTGATTAAGGGTGTAGAAAATGTGGTGGGAATGATAAACTATCCCAAAATGAGGAAAAAGATTATCCTAAAATGGGATGGCACCCGTGAAGCAGAAGTTAGGGAATTAACAGAAAAAGTTGCTGCTCTAGTTGATGGTGATATGCCTAAACCTGTGAAATCACCTACCTGCAGGAAATGTGCCTATTATGAGCTTTGTTGGGTTTAGGAAACTTTATTATCTGTTATTAAAGTCAGGATCACATTATGTCAATAAAAATGAACATATGTTCGGTAAAATGAACATTTAAGGGGTCATTATGCATGCTACAATTTTGGGGGAATAAGTCCAGTTATGTCTGATGGTGGGGGAATATCTTCAAAATTTTAAAAATTAACTCTTATTATAGGTTGATGATTTAATTTAGTAAGGTGATGGGGTATGAAAAGAAATTACTATGTAATGTCGGATGGAATTCTTAAAAGAAAGGAAAACACGGTTTATTTTGTAAACAAAGAGGGTAAAAAGCCCCTGCCTATAAATAAGATATATTCAATCTATGCATATGGATCCTTAACTTTTTCTTCTCAGGTGGTACACCTCCTGGCCAAGGAAGGGATACCCATCCATTTCTTCAATTATTACGGGTTCTATGATGGTAGTTTTTATCCTAGGGAAACCCTTCTTTCCGGTGATCTTCTGATCAAACAGGCTAAACACTACCTTGACCATGAAAAACGGATGGTGATTGCTAAAAAGTTTGTGGAAGGTGCAGGGCAGAATATGGGAAAAGTACTGTCCTATTACCGTATAGAAAACACCATCGGGGATACAATGAGAGATTTAGATGGTTGTGGTGCCATCACAGAAGTAATGAATGTGGAGGGGAGGATGCGTTCTGCTTACTACTTTCATATGGATGAAATCTTGCCTGATGGCTTTAAAATGGAAGGACGCAGTCGCAGGCCACCAGAAAACATGGTCAATGCCCTCATAAGTTTTGGGAATTCTCTTCTTTACTCCACGGTACTTAGTGAGATCTATAACACCCAGCTCAACCCCACCATTTCTTACCTTCATGAGCCATTTGAACGCCGTTACTCCCTGGCACTGGATCTGAGTGAAATATTCAAACCCATCCTGGTGGACCGTTTGATCTTCTACCTGGTCAATAAAAGAATGCTTAAAGAAGAGGATTTTGAACAGGACATCAACTGCTGCCTCCTTAATGATCAGGGACGGAAAACATTTCTCAAAGAGTATGATGAGCGCCTGAAAAAGACCATTAAGCATCGTGAACTCAACCGTAAAGTATCATACCGGAGATTAATACGTTTAGAGGCATATAAACTTATAAAACATTTACTGGATTCTAAAGAGTACAAACCATTTGTGATGTGGTGGTAACATGTACGTTATCATTGTCTATGATATTAAGGTAGAAAGAGTGAACAAAGTCAAAGGATTCCTCCGCACACAACTTAACTGGATACAAAACTCAGTGTTTGAAGGAGAAGTCACTCCCAGTGAACTGGCATTTATAAAAAATAATTTAAAAAAGATTATGAATAAAAACGAGGATTCAGTGATAATCTACACGCTCAGAACAGAAAAAGCATTGAAAAGAGACGTGATGGGTATTGAAAAAGCACCCATTGATGGAATATTATAATCTTATTTTCTTTTTTAACCTTATATTTCAGGAACTGACTTTTCAGATGTTGATACGTTGTAATTGCCTGTCGTCTCTTCGGGGATAAGGGACTTACTTTTAAAATAACTCCAATTTATTTAACTCCCAGATAAACCATTATCCACTTTACAATTCTTTTATTGAGTTATAGCTCATCTAAAATTCTTGAATGATAATTATAATATCATTTCTGAAGATTTTCATGAAAAAACCTCATTTTTTAACCTCGTCGGTCCATATAAAAGAATTAACTAACTGGGGAACGACAAATTTATCTATAAAATTGGGGATATAATAGTAAATATTGGACAAAATAGGGCAAATTTCGGCCCTACTAAAATCAGACCATATTGGGATTGAAATTTTTCTTCTATCCTCCGTAATCGCTCTATCTTTGTACTAAAATCAGACCATATTGGGATTGAAATTGTGAGTTTATAAAGGTCATGGATAAATATACCTACACTAAAATCAGACCATATTGGGATTGAAATCTAAGACTATTAGCAACAGTATAAACCCCTGTTGATACTAAAATCAGACCATATTGGGATTGAAATATTTTTACGTGGTGTGGTTTGATGACGTGGAACAAAACTAAAATCAGACCATATTGGGATTGAAATCACCAACAATCAAGGATTTAGTGGCAACTATAACCAACTAAAATCAGACCATATTGGGATTGAAATCAGTAAAGCTATTACAAACAGGGAAGCCACGGCCCAACTAAAATCAGACCATATTGGGATTGAAATAACAATCACCTTTTCAACAGGTAACACCTTTAATAAACTAAAATCAGACCATATTGGGATTGAAATGAAGCAACCACCGGACACGTTTACGCCCTGGCGGTACTAAAATCAGACCATATTGGGATTGAAATCATTTTAACTATGTAGAGCCATCTGTCTTTGCTACGACTAAAATCAGACCATATTGGGATTGAAATGGAACTTCTTAGAATCGGTGAGCATTCCAGCGTATGACTAAAATCAGACCATATTGGGATTGAAATGTTTATGCATTCATAACAGCTAAAACACACGGTGAAACTAAAATCAGACCATATTGGGATTGAAATTAACAATAGCTTTAGGTAAAATAAACGAATCAAAAGACTAAAATCAGACCATATTGGGATTGAAATCAATAACAATGGTGGAGGGGTATGTCTGGTCTGATGACTAAAATCAGACCATATTGGGATTGAAATGGAATATATTAAAAATCATTTGATTATGACATACGGACTAAAATCAGACCATATTGGGATTGAAATTATTCTGGATTTCTCAAATAGTTGAAGCCCTGACTTAACTAAAATCAGACCATATTGGGATTGAAATAGGTAAGTGTTATAGATGGTAGTGGATTGTCATGTAAACTAAAATCAGACCATATTGGGATTGAAATTATGCTGTTCGGACTATTGTAACCTCAAGAGAACCCACTAAAATCAGACCATATTGGGATTGAAATTTAACTCTATAAAGTTGTATGTGTTCTCATCGTAGGACTAAAATCAGACCATATTGGGATTGAAATCATTTAGGGCAATGGTCATAGGTCATTCAAAACCACCACTAAAATCAGACCATATTGGGATTGAAATCTGGCTGCTATCTGGAATTCAGGGTCTGTGAGGAGACTAAAATCAGACCATATTGGGATTGAAATTAATTGTAATAGGTCATCATAGACCATGCCACGGTTGTCAACTAAAATCAGACCATATTGGGATTGAAATCTAGGAGCCTATCAATCAAATTTATTCTAATAAAAAACTAAAATCAGACCATATTGGGATTGAAATATTTGTACCTTCATTAAGAATGTGCCATGAAGGCGGACTAAAATCAGACCATATTGGGATTGAAATTCTGTGTTGTTTATTACCTGCATTATCTGTGTCCGGAACTAAAATCAGACCATATTGGGATTGAAATTACTATGCCCGAAATGCTAATGAAGCTCTAGACCTGAACTAAAATCAGACCATATTGGGATTGAAATTGTCGGATATGGTTTTCAGTGTGTTCTCCATGGTGGACTAAAATCAGACCATATTGGGATTGAAATCAACAATCAGGGCTTCCAGGTCGAAGTCGTCAATGTACTAAAATCAGACCATATTGGGATTGAAATCTAAAAATATTATGAGATATATTTTTAAATCAATGTACTAAAATCAGACCATATTGGGATTGAAATGTAATTGAGGGGGCACCAAAAAACTTGGATCAATCTACTAAAATCAGACCATATTGGGATTGAAATTACATAAACCAACACATAAAAAAATAGTACAAATTAACTAAAATCAGACCATATTGGGATTGAAATTATAGATTGATAGTTTGGATTGATTATAATAGTGGCACTAAAATCAGACCATATTGGGATTGAAATACTGCCAGGTTCTATCTCAAGTATACACACTGAAGGACTAAAATCAGACCATATTGGGATTGAAATTTCATCTTTCTATAGATATTATAATGTCTATAATAGACTAAAATCAGACCATATTGGGATTGAAATGATGGAGATGAGAAGGAAACACCAGCACACAAAGACACTAAAATCAGACCATATTGGGATTGAAATTCCAGGAGGTCTGCATTCAAACCCGAACTAGGGCCATACTAAAATCAGACCATATTGGGATTGAAATAGAGTGGTGATAGCGGCGTTGATTTCCACTTCATCAACTAAAATCAGACCATATTGGGATTGAAATGAAAAAGATTAAAAACTTCGGCCCAACGATTGTTAAACTAAAATCAGACCATATTGGGATTGAAATTATATATTACTAGTTATTCTCCCCCCCACCAGATCAGACTAAAATCAGACCATATTGGGATTGAAATACTCCAATTATACAAACATTATTAGGAATATTTAAAACTAAAATCAGACCATATTGGGATTGAAATCAAATATATAACAATTGTTATATAACCAATCCATTGACTAAAATCAGACCATATTGGGATTGAAATGAATTTAGGAACGAAAGACCGGAGGACTGGGATAAACTAAAATCAGACCATATTGGGATTGAAATAGTCATAGAAGGCAAATAAGGAGGTAGACTTATGAGACTAAAATCAGACCATATTGGGATTGAAATGTAACAACTCATTATTATTTATGCAAACAGTGTTTAAACTAAAATCAGACCATATTGGGATTGAAATGTATTGGAGCATTCATCCGGGAGGGTTACTAATGGTACTAAAATCAGACCATATTGGGATTGAAATTGGATCCGCATCCAACATACTAAATAATGCGGGGCACTAAAATCAGACCATATTGGGATTGAAATGATAAAGAGATATTAGACACCGGGTGGTCAGAAGAACTAAAATCAGACCATATTGGGATTGAAATCCAGAAGCTGATAATGGATTCATATCATTATCAAGACTAAAATCAGACCATATTGGGATTGAAATACCATCCACTAAGATTAACCAAATGCTGGATAGGGGACTAAAATCAGACCATATTGGGATTGAAATTTTGACATGGCCGGAATGCTACTAAGGGGTAGTTGGACTAAAATCAGACCATATTGGGATTGAAATTGAGCTTTGTACTGGTGAATGGCAGTAAGGACACCTACTAAAATCAGACCATATTGGGATTGAAATGTGAACGTACGAGAACCGGCCTGTTTTGTTAGTATAACTAAAATCAGACCATATTGGGATTGAAATGTGGCTTCTGAATCGTAGAGGTAGGCTTGTCTCATCACTAAAATCAGACCATATTGGGATTGAAATATGGGTTTTAGTATTCGTTTGTGCATAGTAGTTCACACTAAAATCAGACCATATTGGGATTGAAATTTGATAACAGCAACTTCAATAGATGTACAAATATTAACTAAAATCAGACCATATTGGGATTGAAATGCTATCAGGGTGGGATGGTGCGGCAACAAGAAATGTACTAAAATCAGACCATATTGGGATTGAAATATAACCAGGTTCAGACTCTCAGAACCATAACAAGATACTAAAATCAGACCATATTGGGATTGAAATCAGACCCGGTTACAATGACTATCATAAGTCCACTGGCAGACTAAAATCAGACCATATTGGGATTGAAATGTTACAAACTGACATTGCAGCAGACCATATTATTGACTAAAATCAGACCATATTGGGATTGAAATCTTGAATAAGTATCGTTTCCTCTGCACGAACTGGGAACTAAAATCAGACCATATTGGGATTGAAATTTTTATGTTTTCGTATAGTATGGGGGCCTTTGGGTTACTAAAATCAGACCATATTGGGATTGAAATAAGACTTACTTTTATTATGAATCAATTACATTAGATTGACTAAAATCAGACCATATTGGGATTGAAATTTAAGCCCTATGCGTGAAAAAATGCTAAAAAAGGTTGTACTAAAATCAGACCATATTGGGATTGAAATTCCAATTCTATTGTCAAATCTGAAACATCTTTTTGTTAATAAAATCTGACCATATTGGGATTGAAATATAATATACACTTTAGGAAACTCAAAAACTACCATACTAAAATCAGACCATATTGGGATTGAAATCAATCCACACAACATCTTGTGCCAACAACGTGAAAAACTAAAATCAGACCATATTGGGATTGAAATGTGACATTAACAACCAGACAGATGCCGATATTGAAAACTAAAATCAGACCATATTGGGATTGAAATTTTGTCTTGTGAAGACATGCTTTTAGATGTTTCTGAACTAAAATCAGACCATATTGGGATTGAAATACCTCCCTGTTGTGGATGTTGAAGGTGCTAAAGCCTACTAAAATCAGACCATATTGGGATTGAAATCTTGAAATCCATCCTGTGGGTTCTGTCCCGGAACCAGACTAAAATCAGACCATATTGGGATTGAAATAATGTAGATGTGGAATGGGATTGTAATTTACTCATCACTAAAATCAGACCATATTGGGATTGAAATGCTCTTTGTGAAACCTGCAAAGGAAAAGGGTACTCAACTAAAATCAGACCATATTGGGATTGAAATTTGCTAATATACGTAAGGGGAATGTTAGCAATAGAAACTAAAATCAGACCATATTGGGATTGAAATACTGAACCGGAATGGGATGCAGTGGCACCTAAAGCAACTAAAATCAGACCATATTGGGATTGAAATCCTTTTCGACCAACTTTTGATGTTCTTATCATTTTCACTAAAATCAGACCATATTGGGATTGAAATATCCTGAAGATGGTATTGCTATCTTGATGAATTGGTACTAAAATCAGACCATATTGGGATTGAAATTCATTTACTTTGACTACATACTTATTCCAGAGTAGACTAAAATCAGACCATATTGGGATTGAAATGAGCTTACACTATCATGTTTTAAGAAAAATCGAAAAACTAAAATCAGACCATATTGGGATTGAAATTATAATCTCCTCCTATTGTATTAGTACGAGAATTAGAACTAAAATCAGACCATATTGGGATTGAAATGTGCATTTCATGGATTGGCATTGTACCTCAATAATAAACTAAAATCAGACCATATTGGGATTGAAATGATGGAGTGCACGATGATATAGTGGATGCCATTGCGACTAAAATCAGACCATATTGGGATTGAAATGTCCGTATATCCTCCATAGTTAGGACAATAACCAGTACTAAAATCAGACCATATTGGGATTGAAATGTTGTAACCTTCGACTATAGTTATTGAAGCTGTTACACTAAAATCAGACCATATTGGGATTGAAATGTTTCTGAGCAATATAAACAGTTTTCCGGGTTACTTTACTAAAATCAGACCATATTGGGATTGAAATAGGCTTTCTATGAGAGTTATTGCAGGACACATTAAGACTAAAATCAGACCATATTGGGATTGAAATATACTCGGTAGACCGGGTTCTCTGTTTCGCTGTTTAACTAAAATCAGACCATATTGGGATTGAAATATTGCAAAACCAGCATTTGCAGAAGAGGCGGTATGTACTAAAATCAGACCATATTGGGATTGAAATTGTAAAACATGCGGTGCGGATGAATGTCAATCCTGCTACTAAAATCAGACCATATTGGGATTGAAATGCTGGTGACAGGCATCAATCACTTTCTTAGAATGGAACTAAAATCAGACCATATTGGGATTGAAATACGGTATTTCTTATGGTGTGAATAACTTCACATTACAAACTAAAATCAGACCATATTGGGATTGAAATCATAAGACTTATTTACTATGTTAAGCTGAGGGTCTTACTAAAATCAGACCATATTGGGATTGAAATTTAATCAAAGAAAGAGGTAATACTACCACTAATTATACTAAAATCAGACCATATTAGGATTGAAATCCAGTTGGGAGGAAATGGTGGAAGATTTGGGTATATTACTAAAATCAGACCATATTGGGATTGAAATGCATCAATAACAGTAACCGGTTCCATAATAGACAAGACTAAAATCAGACCATATTGGGATTGAAATGTAAATATCATCCATACGTATCACATCCAATAAAAAACTAAAATCAGACCATATTGGGATTGAAATACCAAGGACGCATAAGGTATGTTATCAATATCCTTAACTAAAATCAGACCATATTGGGATTGAAATCTGTTAGGATCTATGATGGGGATTTAGAAGAATATAAACTAAAATCAGACCATAGTGGGATTGAAATCTAAGACCATGTGTGGCTGCCTCAGCATTTTTAGTCACTAAAATCATAACATATTGGGATTGAAATCTTCAAAAATAGATGTGATGGCCATTAGAAGATTATAAACTAAAATCAGACCATATTGGGATTGAAATTAGTGTCAGTTTGAACAATATGGGTACTTTGCTTGACTAAAATCAGACCATATTGGGATTGAAATGTTGTTAAGATTTCATTAGATGATTTGAAGAATCAAAACTAAAATCAGACCATATTGGGATTGAAATTATGATATTGATTACATGAAAGGATTGGTTCCTATCCACTAAAATCAGACCATATTGGGATTGAAATGATAAAGGATGATACACTTATAGGAAGGTATGGATTACTAAAATCAGACCATATTGGGATTGAAATAATTATCTTCCCGGTTTTGCTGATGTTGACGGAACTTACTAAAATCAGACCATATTGGGATTGAAATAACTGTGGAACGGCCGCACCTAAGGCAGATGAAACACTAAAATCAGACCATATTGGGATTGAAATCAACATTTAATTTATAAATGTGTTAAAGGTAGGGAAACTAAAATCAGACCATATTGGGATTGAAATATATACGTAATACCACTTTCAAATTGCATTACGGTATACTAAAATCAGACCATATTGGGATTGAAATAACAACAACTTAAAAAGTTTGTTAAACTTCATAAACACTAAAATCAGACCATATTGGGATTGAAATCAATATTAAATTTAAGAGGATTCCTAGCACTAGCCCCACTAAAATCAGACCATATTGGGATTGAAATATTAAGCCCTCTGGCCTGGTTAAAGGGTATATTTCTACTAAAATCAGACCATATTTGGGATTGAAATACGGAGGTGAAAAGTTGTTTCAAAAAAAAACATGTGTACAAAATCAGATCATATGGAGTTCGTGATGAATCATTGCAGGCAAAAATCTTTCTGAAAAAGAAGAAAAGATTTAATTAATTCATTTCTTATTCTTCAAGTGTATAGAATTAATTTAAATTAAATTATTAATCGGAACAGCATATAGAATACTATTACAACTCCAATAAAAACCAGAATCTTTAATATCGGACTATTTATCCCTTTAGCTGTGCTAGCCACTTCTATTTTTGGTTCATCCTTTATGGTTTCTATTTTATCATCTTCATCATTTATTTCTTCATCCATTTCTGGAATAGTTATTTCCTGAGCTTCATCTTCTCTACGATTCATCTTCTCTTTTTTAAGTTTTATCAGTGCGGTGCCTTCTTTGAATCCCAGGTCTTTTGCAGGACTTCCACACTCAGGGCAATCCCCTTCAACCCGTTTAATATTACTACAATCTGGATTTGAACACATAGATGCCATTTTTTAATCCCCTGCTATTTTTTTTCTTAATAGTCCTTATATCTCAACATATTAAAATTTGGTGTATTAAAAGATGTAACTTTGGACTAGAAGTAACTTTGGAACTACTAAAGAAAAAATAATAAAACCCAGTCATAGGATTAAATAAGATATCCCGAACTGATTCAGAGAAATGTACATGGAGTGAAGTTGGGCTTGGCTAAATGCCAAAACACTTGCATGAACTAGTGTATTAGTTCATAATTTTCTTCTATTAACTTCTTCTAACTTTTACTATTAGCTTTTACAATTAGCTTTTACTATTAGCTTTTACTATTAGCTTTTACTATTAACCTCTATCAGCTCTTACATGAGAAACTGGACTGGGTTGTGGTAACCCTAGACTTAAAAGGGATAATTGATTTGGAATTATTATTTATTTTATTTTAGTGTTTTAAGACTCCACAAGATTAATTCCATTAATCTCCACCAGCAGCAGTGGTCAGTTTAACGTGTTCCACTCCTTTTAGTCTCATTATCTTCTCGGTCAAGTTTCTAATTTCCTGGGCTTCACCCTTGACTACTATAACTTCCAGGCAGTTTTTCCCAGTCATGTGTATGTGCATGGTGGCGTTAATGTAGTCCCTGAATTCGTGCTGGATGTCAGTAAGGTCTTCCAGTACTCCAGTGTAGTGGTGGTCGTAGATAACAGCCACTATTCCGATTCTATCTCCTTCTATGTCTTTCATCCACTGGTATCGGACTATGTAGTCCTTCAGGGCGTCTCTGATTCCTTTGGATCTTGAGTTGTATCCTCTATCTTTTAATACTTCATCGAATTCGTTTAACAAGTTTTTTGGTAATGACATGCTTATTCTCATCATGGATCTCCCCTTCTTTATTAATTATGGTGTAACTATTATTAAAGTGTTACCTTTCTTCTGGAGAAATTATGGAGAAATTATAAAATACGTAGTTAAGAAGATAAAACAGGGAAAATTATTTTTAAAAAAGTTATATTCATTTGAAGGAAGTTGTATCCTTTTTGAAAGAATATTTTAACAAAAGAAATACCTTAGAAAACTAATATCACAATAGGTAAGAGTAATATTTGTTCCAGATAGAGTGATGTTTTTGATTAATTAATTGATAATATGAGAAATATAAACATTAACAAATGGTCCTATATACTGGTCCTGATTGCACTTACTCTTTTAAGTTTGTATGTTGGTTTTTACATCTCCACAGCCACAGCATTCCCTCAGAATCCATCAACACAGGCCTATTTTGATAAAATATGCAATATGCCCCATATTAATACTCCCGGGCCACAATCTCCTGAGGTGTTCTGGCAGCAGGGAGGGAACTGTGATGACCGTGCCCTGGTACTTAAAACCTATCTGGAAATCAAGGGAGCGAAAGGTGTCCAGATATGTTGGGTTTCCAGGATGGAAAATGGGACAATGGTGCCCTGCTATAATGGGGCTATGGGACACTCATTCGTGGTATGGAACAACCGGGTGTACAATCCCACACTGAATGAATCCCACAGATTTTATGATGCAGATATTCCTGAGTTCAAACAGTTTTTAAGTGAAACTTACGGTTTCAACACATGGTACTTTGAAAACCAGACTGTTGGAATTCAGTTTTAATCAAAATAGGTAAGTTAAGGAAGATAACTGACCATGCCTGCCTAAATCTAACAGTATGGTCCTCATGAAATCTCCAATAAGATTAAATGAAGGATAGATGTATTGTATATAAGGTGAAAAATTTGCGATGTCCAAAATGTGGAGTAGAATATCCTGAAAATTCAGACCGCTGTCAGTTCTGCGGTTATCCAAAAAACCCAATATCTTTCGTTAATGGAGAAAATGGGAAAAAAATCGAAATTAAGAGTAGCATAGAAAAACAACAGACTAGTAATTCATACTTAGCATCAAAACTAATTGGACTTATTGGCATAATATTCTTCCTTCCCTTAGCCATAGCTTCCGGTTTATACCTGTTAACTCGGAAAGAAAGAAGTGCCAAATACTGGGGACTTGCATTCCTGATAATTGGGGGAATTTTCTGGGCCATTGGAATAGCAATGCTTTATACCATGGGCTATGATAAATTCATGGCAACCTACAACTTAACCAATTACTCCTATGATCTGACCAACTATGGTTTGAAATTCTAATTATCCCTTTTTACAGTCTATTATTTCTTTTTAAGATTAATTATTTCTTTTTAAGGTGGAGCATTTCTTTTTAGGACTATGAACGTTATTATGGTGGTGTTATGGCAATTTTTTTTAGAAATTCATTTTTTTTTAGATTTTTTTTTAAATCGTTTTGTTTTGATTTAAAAAAAATAGGAGAAATAATTATATTAGATTGTTTTTGTTAAATTATAACCCTGAACTAATAAAAAAGAAGATTAGTTTAAATCTTTAATATTACAAAGGGCCTTAATTTGATTGATGCCATAGGAGCTATAAAAAATGGAAAAGATAATAATCGGCCTTCCTAAAGGAAGTTTAAACAATGTTAACAGGGGAAACACTTACCAGTTATTTGTGGATGCAGGTTACGAGGTCCGGGGATACGAACCCGGCAAGGAAGAAAACGAAATCACCATCCTGAACGACCCGGAAATAAAAGGATTCCTAACCAGACCCCAGAGTGCACCAGTAGAGCTCAACCGCCAGATATTGGACCTGGCAATCATTGGAGAAGATTGGGTCCGGGAAGAATCTGTCAATGTGGAAGGAGAACTCATAAAGAGGGTAGGTGACCTGGATTATGGTCAAACCAGACTGATAGTGGCTGTCCCTAATGATGACCCTTATGAATCCCTCTCCGATTTCTTCAGGGCCAACAAAAACCGGGAAACCCCCATACTCTGCTTCACAGAGTACCCTAACCTCACCAGACAGTTCTTCATGGAAAATGATGGCTACCAGGAACTATTCGGTGAAAGTAAACCTTTAGTTCAGGTACGTGGTCTTTGGGATGGGGACAATGAAATGGTACAGATCATCAACTCCGACGGTGCCACCGAGGTCTACATAGCCAAAGGAGCAGATCTGGTTGTGGACAACACCCAGACCGGGAGCAGTCTGCGGAAAGCAGGACTGAAAATACTGGAAACCATCATGGAATCCAGTGCAGGATTATACGCAGGTCCCAGTTGCACTCAGGAAAAGGCAGAAAAGGCAAAAATAATCTTCGAACAATTATTCGGAGCAATAAAGGCAAGGAAATACTTCGATGTCAAATTTAACATTGCCAACCAGAGATTGGACGAAGTGAAAGATTTCCTGCTCTCCAATGAATACTGCTCAGATGAACCCACCGCAGTTAAAGGAAGCAGCTTCTCCCAAGTTAATGTCTTGATTCCTAAAAATAAATTCCCAGAAATGTTAAAAGGAATAAAAAGCTTCGGAGCCTCAGCCATTGTCCGGGAAAATGTTAAACAGTATGTGCAGTAAAAACACAGATTAGGGTTATACATTAAAGACTTCAGAAAAAAATTAATTAAATAATTTTTTTAAAAGTCTTATGGAGGGGTCTCTTTTATAATTTTTTTTAATCAAATAAAATAGACCTTGCAGTTATATTTTGATGACTTAACTCTATCAATAGATTATTCTCCTTTAATTTCAGATATTCTTATCTATTGAGACCTTATTACTGTGCAGGAATCGTGTAATCTCCGATTTAACCTCTTCATTATGGCCTAATAATAGATGACCGCCATCAGGCAAAGCCAACAGACGAGAGTGGGGAATTCTTTCAACCAGGGCCTGTGCATTTTCATGAAGCGCTAATGGGTCATCTTGAGCACTGATCACCAATGTTGGAATTTCAATATCTTCAATGGGATAGTTTTCGTTTTTAGAGCTGTTGAAAATCTCAGGAGATGAAGTGTAAATATCAAAAAAGCTCCCATCGACCCGTGCACTAACAGGTAGTATGTGGAACAGTAGATCTCTGATATCGGCCTCATATTCAGGGGTAATTGTAAATTCCTTAGGAACACCAATCCATGCATCCTGAACCCACGACCTGAAATAGGTGATGGTTGCCCAGTAAACAAAATCATTACGGAAGAATATATTGAATAGAGCCTTAGACATGACAGGACCCTTCCCAGGGGCCGCAGGAGAAACAAGAATAAGGGCTGAAACACGCTCGGGGTAACGCAGGGTGAACTGGATGGATGATGCTGAACCTGCAGAATAGCCAACGACAGCAGTCTTCCCGATATTCAAGGAGTCCAAAAGGGAAGCGTAAGCATCAGCCTGCATTGCTACGCTGGCTTTTCTTGGTATGGAGGAGCGCAGATAACCAAACCGCGAAACCGATATAACCTGGAACTTTGAATTGATGGTTTTATTAGCCATTATCAAACCCTGATCAAAGCCGCCAGCGTTACCATGAACGGCTAGTACAGGATAACCATTCCCTATTTTAGCATACTCGATTGATCCACAGTTTGTCTCAATTACCCTGCTGTCCAGGTTGTTGATATACTTCTTAATAGCTCGCATCTCCCTATGGTAACGTGTCATTTACTAACACCACCAGTACCCAAATTTGCTACCTTTAAGGTAATCTGAACAATATATCTTAGAGAGAAATGTTAATCATTTGAATCCAGGGTTAAATAGTATGTCTCTATGGATCTGCATTGGTCATCCAGAAGACGAACATCTAAGGATACAAGTGGATTAGGCGACAGCTACAAAACGCCGGAATATTTCAAAGCTCCAGGAGATTGATCTTTAACCAGGAACACGTTCCCATTGATGACATGCCCTAATCCGGCCCCATTTTTTCCATGTTCAAATAAATATCCAATAACTCACGACTCTTCTGACAGTTTTTTTATTCTAGTTAGAGCTTTAGGCCAGGTTTTCTCAGACATCTCCAACATCTGGCGATCTACATCCCCATCTGAAGTTAAATCCACATGTAGTTCAGTTTTACCATCAAACTCCTTAAATGTGTAATTTTCAAGTGAACCAGCCCATTTTTTAGCTTCCTGGCTTGAGGTATCCTCTTCACCGTTAGACACTACACCAATACTTTCGATGGAGATATGCTCATATTGATGGTTCTCTTTTATTCGGCTTACCATTCCAGACAATTTACCTGTCTCATCAGGTGCAAGGAAAAGTATTTTACTTCCCTCAGTCCAATCACCGACGTAGCTTGAACCCGGCATAAACACATCGGTCCATTTTTCATAGGTATCCTTATTGAGCATGGTTTTCCAGACCTTTTCTTTAGGTGCATTTATAACAATTGAATATTGCAGTTTTCCCATAAAATCTTCCTCATTTTATTTTTCAACCAGTTCTTTAAGCTTTTGAAGGGCCTTATGCCACATGTCCTGGTACATGTCTTTATAATCATCGGGTATATCCATAACTGGAGATTGTTCCACCAGCACTTCAGTTGCGCCATTTATCTCTTTAAAAGTGTAATTTTCAAGTGCACCAGCATACACCGTAGCCTCTTTACTTGTAATATCTTCTTTTTCATCCTTCACCATGCCAATGTTTTCGATGGAGACCAATTCGTAAGGCTTGTTTTTTCTTACTCGGAATACCGTACCGGACATTTTTCCTGACTCATCAGGCGCGAGGAAAAGTATCTTACTTCCCTCACTCCAGTCACCCTTGAAATGTGAGCCCGGCATAAACACATCAGTCCACAGGGGATAGGTTTCCTCCCCAAGCATCACTTCCCATACTTTTTCTCTGGGCGCATCTATAACTATTGAGAAATGTAGTTTTTCCATAAATAAACACTCCTTGTAAACAAACTATTTTTATTATCTGTTTTTTTGACTGTATTTGACTATCTTCCCTCATATGCCTGCTTTAATTTCTCTATGTCAAGTTTATTCATCTGCATCATGGCCTGCATCACCCTCTGGGATTTCTCCGGGTCTGGGTCACTTAAGTATTCATTTAAAAGATTGGGAACGATTTGCCAGGCTAAACCAAATTTATCCTTAACCCAACCGGGTCCCAATTCCATTCCCCTCTCTTTAAGATTCTCCCACAACTGGTCAACCTCTTCCTGAGTATCACAATTCACGAATAACGATAAAGCTTCAGTAAATTTGAATTGCGGATTACCATTTAATGCATAAAAATCCTGTCCTTCGAGCTGGAAGGTAACAGACATAACCGATCCTTCCAGGCCGGGGCCGGATTTCCCGTATCGCACAGTATTTACTATCTTTGAATTTTTAAAGATGGAGGTATAGAACTTAGCTGCCTCTTCAGCTTTACTATCTTCAAACCATAAAAATGGCACTATCTTTTGCATTTTAATCCTCCTTTATATTTTATTTCTTCATCTTCTCCAGCACTTCATCAAGACGTTCATAAGACTCATTTATCCCTTGTTCCATCCCTGATTGCATCATGCCATCCCGATCCTCTACCGATTGGAAGACGGATTGGTCAGTTAATTTTGTCCGGTTACCCGGTAATTCTTCGAGTTTTAACGTGTCCAGAAGTACATGACCTGATTCTGGAAGACCTTCGAACTCAAAGGTGCTGATGATTCTCTCGGGGCTGACTTCATGATTCACCCCATGAAATGTAAACTCATTACCCTCTTGATCTTTTTGTTTGAACCTCCAGGAGCCACCATTTCTGGGTTCAAATGTTTCAATGGTTGTGGTAAGTCCACGGGGTCCTATCCATTGTGCATAAAGTTCTGGATCGGTTAACGCTTTAAAAACAAGTTCCTGTGGAGCGTTAAACTCTCTTTCAATTAATATTTCCTGCTTCCCGGGTTCTACCGTAATTTTAGCCATATTCATTACCATAGTAGTCACCTTCATTTATGGATATATTAATCCTTCAAATTTGAACTAAACAAATTTAAACTTTAAAGATATTCAGCGAGCTTATCAAGGGACTCATTCCAACCAGCCTCTGCCAATGTCTTATTTTCATTGTCAGGGAAGCCTGTATGCTGCAGAGTAAGCCGGGTCTTACCATCCTTTTCCTGGAAGGTTACCATCACTTTTAACTCTAAAGGCCAGTCACCACTTAACCCATAGTCTGAAGCCGGGACCACATTACCATCTGCATCAGCAAAACTATCCGTGGACACAATCCGCTCCATGGGAACTATCTCCTTATAAACACCGGTGCTCCAGATGTCCTGGCCTTCTGGGGACCGCATGCTGTAGAGGGAAGAGCCTCCCACCCTAAAGTCGTTCTTAACCACAGGTGCTGTGTAGTCTTTCGGGCCCCACCACTTTTTAATAGTCTCAGGGTCAGTCCATGCCTCCCATACCTTCTCCAACGGTGCATCGAAGGTACGAGTTATAAATAACATGGTAATTTCTATTATGGCCATAACATTTCCCTCAGTGTCCTGGAAGGATCCGGTGTACCCCATATCCGGAATGGTCATCTTATCGGTAAGCATCTTACCTCCCTTAGCTTCTATTTTCTGGGCAAACTCTTCATATGAATCAACACCGATCACGTCACTAATGCTGGTTCCAAATTCTTTTGGTTTTATAGCCCCGTTGATTCCGGGTTCATCTTCCTCACCAGCTTCCACCAGCCAGTAATCAAATTCACCTTGCCATTTATCTATTTTCCATCCGAAAACTTTTCTATAGAATTCTATTGCTCTTTCTGGTTTTTCTGCAGGTATCTCAAAATGAATAACTTTTGGCATACTATAACACCTCTTTTTTAATAAATAAATGAATAAAGAATCTTTAATCATGTTTTAAATATTTTAAATCCTGTTTTTCATACTCTAGATAAAGTGAATATGATCTAATTACAACAATATTAAATCACCCTAATTCACAGTTTCTCACCTTAATACATTATATTTCTTTTAGAATAATAAAATTTCTCTTATCTGAATACATAAGAATAGTCCAAAGATTAACTAGAAATACATAAAAAACATTAGTAAATAAAGAATGATTAAAATTTAATATCAGTGAAGGGTAAGCTTTGAACTTAAGACCATAATCATGATTCAGGATTAGGAATAGTTTATAATTTTAGAAAAAAGATGATTTAAGAAGGGGATAAAGGATGAAACAGTTTTTGATTACTCCGGCAGCAGGTAAAAGGCTAATTGCACAGGCATTAAAGGATCATTCGGCCATTAAAGAAGCCCTTAAATCAGGGACCGTGGTTATCATAGCTGGAACAACCAATGGATATGTGGCTGAAGAGATCCTAGCATCCCTGGATCAACAGGGGGATTTCTCCAGAGAAAGGTTCTTCAGGGGAATCGTACTACCTCCTCTGGGGATGACCAGTGAATCTGGGCGATTGAAGGATGAAACTGGATTTCCAGGTGATGTGGTAATAGTTAAAGGTGTCTGGAAGAAGGGCCTTACCATATTTGATGTTGTTGACGACTTGAAAATGGGAGATGTTATTTTAAAGGGTGCCAATGCACTGGATGTCTCCAGTAAGAAGGCCGCTATCTATATTGGTCATCCACAGGGAGGAACAATTGGTGCTTCAATACAGGCAGTGGTGGGTCGTAGAGTACGTTTAATTCTTCCAGTGGGACTTGAAAAACGCATCAACGGTGATCTGGATGATCTTGCCCTGAAACTTAACTCTCCAGATACCCATGGGCCCCGCCTCCTACCAGTTGTGGGTGAGGTCTTCACTGAAATTGAAGCCATAACCAGTTTAACCGGTGCCAATGCAGAACTTGTAGCTGCAGGGGGAGTTGCTGGTGCAGAAGGCTCAATATGGATTGTAGTTAGTGGAAAACCCCCAGAAGTGGAGGATGCCCAGAAACTGATAAAGTCCATTTCAAAGGAACCTGCATTTTTATTATAAGTAATTAAGGGTTGGAATTTTGAAAAACTACTGGACAATCTGTTTTTGAAAAACTCTTTTATAGGCATCTATATTGAAAATTTTATACATATATTGAAAACTCTTTCAACACCTATTTCAAAAACCCCTATTTTAGATACCTATTGAGAGTCTCGGAATTTTTAGTACTTTTCAAGCAGTAAACCCACTTCATTTCCAGAAGGTAACTTTTGCAGAGCTTCATATTCTGCTTTTTTAACTGCCAGGTAAGATTTCCAAAGATCCACGCCCATGGCATTTAAAATAACTCCATTTTTTTCTAATTTATCCAGTGCATCCCTCATATTACTTGGAAGTAGTTTAACTCCAAGATTATCTATTTCAACCACTGAAAGAGTGCCCGGATCCCTTTGCACTGGTTGGGGCAGCGTCATTTTCTTCCGGATACCATCAAGTCCCGCGGCAAGAACTCCCCCCAGGGCCAGGTAAGGATTGGAAGATGCGTCCACTGTTTTTAGTTCCAAGTGTCTTATTGTTCCATCCTCTTCTTTGATCACCCTGATGGCAGCTTCACGGTTGTTGAAACCCCACACTTGAAAAGCCCCACTCCACATCTGGGGACGTATCCTGCGGTAAGATCTGGGGATAGGGGTGGTGATGGCCATCAGTGCCGGTAAGTGATGTAAAATCCCGGCTATGAATTGTTCCCCAGCTTCACTAAGGTCATACTTAGCTTTAGGGTCATGTAAAATATTCTCATTATTCTGCCACAGGCTAAGATGGAGATGGCAGCCATTACCTGCCGTATCTGGGAATATTTTGGGAAGGAAAGATGCTCGAAGGCCGTGTTTAGGGGCAATGGCCTTCACTGTCTCCCGGAAAATAATCTGATTATCAGCAGCATTTAGTGCATCAGAATATTGGACAGTTATTTCGTGCTGACCAGGACCAGACTCTGGATAATACTGTTGGACAGTGATGTTCTGGGCGATTAATGCTTCAATTATTTCGCTGATGATGTGGTGGTTTAAATTCATGGAGTGGGTGGATGCAAAGGGGGTAAACTCGGATGGTTCGATTGATACATTATTATTGTTGTTTTTATTATTTTTACCATTCTTATTATCCCTCTTCCTCTTATCATCATGTTTTAAAAGGTAAAATTCATTTTCAAATGCTGCTTTAACCTCTAAACCTTCCTCTTGAAGAGTGGCGATCATTTTTTTCAAAAATCCACGAGGACAGTTACCCCAAACCTTCCCTTCATGGAACATGTCTCCCATGACCCTTGCATGACCTGGAGCATAGGGTATTGGTGTTAAAGTTGACATATCACCCTTTAATGTTATCTCACCCACTGGATCCAGGCCGCATCCTGCTACAACTCCATCATACATCACTGGAACTCCCTGCTGACCACGGGAAATACCCACTGAAATTTCATCATCCTTCACAGAATTCACGCAAACTGCTTTTGCCCGGATGATATTGGCATTATCACACCATGATACTCTTATGAAACCTGTTTTAGGGTTTAATATATCTTTTATTCTGTTCATAACGTCACCGTTGGCCTTAAGTATTTATTGATTATGACTCCTGATTATTTAACTGTAATGATACGATTTCGGTTATGATTATAATGAGAAATGTATACTCCTTAATGGGGCTTAAGCTGGAATAAAATTAGTAGAAATAAAATTAGAATAAAAAAATAGAAATAAAAATTCAAATTAAAATAGAATCCAGGATAAATTTAATAAAAGGTTACAAAAAGGAGTAGTTGTTCATCTTCCAATCTCTTTAATTATAGCTTCATGCATCCTGCGAATGAATTCTATCCTCTCTTCATACTTTAAAACATCTAGATATCCCTGGGATACCAGGTTAAAGGCGAATGGTGATGGTATTTTAGTGTTAATCTGTTTAATCTCCATTTTACCATTTTCAATTAATTCCAAAACTTTTTGGGCATTCTTAACATCCATGAAGTCTTCGGTAACTTCCCTTCGTGCTTCCTTGAGAATGGGGAAATTGGGGTCCAGTTCCTTGACGAACTTTAAGAGGATCTTACCCTTAACCTGCTGACGCCCCACAGATTTTTCCTGACCCTTGTAACGCCTGAGGATCATGAGTGAACGTCCAGCACAGTGCCTGAACCGTCCGGCCAGTGTTTCTGTACGGTCAATTGCTTCTTTAAGGTATTCTTCCAGGTTTTTGGGTGTGAGCTCCTTGAAAGCCTCCAGAGCACCGATCTTACCTTCACTGGAAAGGTAGAATCCATTATCTGAGATGGAAATCATCACATCGTGACGGTATCTTCGGGCAATAACATAGGCCAGGGCACGGCTAATTGCATCATTAACCCTTCTGCCAAAGAGGGAATGGAACACCACAAACTTACGACCACCAAAACCAGTGTAATATTCCACCAGAAGAGTTTTAAGGTTGGGTACCACTGCGTAAAGGTACTGCTCCCGGAAGTACTGGTATATAGAATTGGCAGCGTTGTGATCCAAGTAGAGATACTGGTGTATGAATTCAATGATCTCATTCTTACTCCTACCCTTTTTAAACTCCCATTCCAGTATTCCCCGGAACTTTCCAATGGCCATGGCCAGGTCGAAGGATAATGGAAGCTGCTCTGAAAACCAGGAGGGAATGGTGGGAGGGCCTGAGGCCGGGCTGACATTAACACTCATTCCCCGGGCATAATTGAAACGATAGATTCGGCCGCCTAAGACGAAACTATCTCTATTTTTGAGTTTTTCCATGAAATCTTCTTCAATACGGCCCACCACCTCGCCACCACATTTAACCACTGCTGCGCTGCGGTCGGGTATGGTTCCAATGTTGGTCGAATACAGCATACGGGCCAGTTTTCCCCTTTTTCCCATACGATTTTCATCCCAGTCCACCCATATCTTGGCGTAGACGTAACGGTCCTCCAGACGGGTGTACTCTCCTGCAAGGTAACTTAAAACACTCTTGTAATCTTCTTCTGTAAGTTCACGGTAGGGATAACTTCCCTTGATAAGTTGGAAGGTTTCATCGAGATCCCAGCGCTGTTCAATGGCCATACCATAAATTTGCTGGGATAAAACATCCAGACAGTTTTTTGGGATATGTATTTCATCGATCTTTCCCTCTAGGGCGTTTTTAAGGATGAGGGCACATTCCACCAGATCATCACGGTCCACTACCATCATCCTGCCCTTGGACTTTTCATGCAATTGATGACCACTTCTACCTATCCTCTGCAGGGCTCTGGAGACAGATTTGGGACTGGAAACCAGTACCACCAAGTCAATGTAACCAATATCAATTCCCAGCTCCAGACTGGTGGAGGAAACCACAACCTTCAACTCACCCTCCTTTAACTTATTCTCTGCTTCCAGTCGCAGTTCCCTGGAAAGACTGGAATGGTGGGCCATGATATTCTGATCATGGTAACTATCAGGATATCTGTTTTTGAGGTTGAAAACCACACTTTCAGTACCACTACGGGTGTTGGTGAAGATGAGAGTGGTCTGGTGTTCCTGGACGAGATCGTGGAGCATCCGGTACATGGCTTTGTTGGTTTCATCTGGCTCTGTGGCTATAATATCCTTTACCGGGCAGATAACTTCCATGTCCAGTTGTTTCAGGTAATTCACATCCACAACGAGACAGTCCCGTGGCTGACCATAATGGTAGCCTACCAGGAATTCTGCCATCCTCTCCAGGGGATGGACAGTGGCGCTGAGTCCGATGCGTACAAATCCACCGGTGAGGTGTTCCAGTCTCTCCAGACTAAGGCTAAGGTGCACTCCACGTTTGTTTTCAGCCAGTGAGTGTATCTCATCCACTATCACGTAGCGAATCTTGGATAGTTTCTCCCTGAACTTGGGCGCGCATAGGAGGATGGAAAGAGATTCCGGTGTGGTGATCAGTATATGTGGAGGGTTTTTAAGCATCTTTGACCGTTCGTATTGACTGGTGTCCCCGGTACGCACTGCCTTACGAATGCCCAGCTTACGACCCGATATTTTCTCAATCTCAGTTAAAGGTTCTTCCAGGTTCTTCTCAATATCATTATCCAGAGCCTTTAGGGGGGATATGTACAGGCAGTAAACCCGGTCTTCCAGGATCTCCTGGTCAGCCAGGCGGGTGAGTTCGCTGATAATGGATAAGAATGCAGTGAGGGTTTTACCAGAACCAGTGGGTGATGAAACCAGCACATTTTTACCCTGGTGTATGTCCACAATTGACTGGCGCTGTGCCTCGGAAAATGTTTTAAACTTCCCCTGGAACCATTCCCTGGCCCACGGATGTAAAATATTGTAGATATCTTTATCAGAGTATTTTTTTTCCTGTCGGGTTATCATGTTATCTTGAATTCAATTTTAAAGTTATCTTAATCTTCAAGTTATCTTAAATTAATCTATTTGTCCTAATAAACATAATTTCAGTCATTGGGGTGGTCAAGTGTTTAATATTCCAATGAATTTCTCCAGTGTTTTTCTTTGCATGTTTTTTGAATCTATTAATGGATGATTTAGGGTTAAGGATGAAGTGAGGATTAAAATTCTATAAAATGAGAGTCATAGGGATAGGGTTTCTGTTGAACCTTCAAAAGATGACTTATTTTGCCAAAATAGAATGTTTCAAAGTTTTCAACCCCAAAAACCTCCAGATCATCATGGTTAGTCTCTTTTAAAAATGGTGAGAGAAGTTTCTCATGGAGAACATCAGAACCTTCGGTGATGAAGTTAAATGAAGGCATTACAATCATTTTTTTATCCCGAAAATTCCCGCTCAGGAAACATTTAACTTTCTCCATCCTTTCACCACTTCTAATTCCAACTGAAGGGTGTTCATGTCCGATTATGATGTTTTTTTCGGTGATTTCATCCCATTTTTCAGGAATCTTATCACCATGCATCACTAAAAAATTACCAGTTGAATAAGAGGGATATACTTCTAATCCTGTTTTTCGGGCTATTATGGGTGTCAGGGTGTCGTGATTACCCTTGATGAGGATGATTTCCTGGAATCTTCTTTTTAGATAATCCATGAATTTCAGGGTTTCATTCCACTCCTGACGGTTTATCTTGCCAAATTCGTGTTTAAGATCACCATTGATGATGATACTGGTGCAATCGCTCTGGGAATGGATCTCTTCCATTCTTTTAATGATCTTAGGATACTGGAATTTGGGTATCATTATACCTTGATAGTTCAGTGCTTCTTCATATCCCAGGTGAAGATCAGATATTATAAGGTGATCCTCAACTTCCAGGGCCAGATCTAAAATTCGGGCACCAAAAATATTATCATAAACCATATTCATCCTCTAAATCCTGAAATATTTCTAGTAGGGTAAATTTATTTTATAGAATGCTAATTATTTAATAAATCTAATTATTAATAGAAAAAATATTTTTAAATAACTCAGTATGTGATGATAGTAATCTTCATTTTGATTAATGGGCAGATTTAAGGATAATGGAAATATAATTAAAGGAATTATCATTAAGATGTTTGAGTATATAAACTGGGATATCAGTATAAGGATCCAAACTATTTATAGTAATCTATTTGGTGTTTAATTGTTTTATATGTATGGTTACTCTAACCTTTTTTAGGCCATAACCATGAGAAAAAGATATGAATGAGGAGTATCAGGAGAAATGGTAAAAATAACAGGGTGTGTAACTGGAAAGAAAGGGTTTTATCCAGTAAACCCCCGGTGATTAGTTCTATACTCCGGTAATATGTTATTCCCAGACCAGAGATTATAACAATGAATATCATGATTATCAAAGTTATTTGAACCGCTTTTTTGGTGGTTTTCCTCTCCATGTTATCCACTCTGCAGGGTATTATGGTCTAATTTTTAGCGATTTTTTTTTATTTGCAGTGATGAACCAGAAATTTACTTCTAATTTGCTCAAATAATTTAATAAACGGTTTTAATCATTTTAAAAAACTATCATTAAGATTACCACTTAGAGAATAACCTCTGCTTTCCCAGTAACCTTGGTAATTGGGATTATCAGATAGTTCAATCCTGTTGATCCATTTTATCCACTTATATCCCCATTTACTCTCTGCCACCAACTGGAAGGGGAATCCCCTCTCTGGGGGTAGAGTGGCATTGTTCATTTTATATGCCATTAATATCTGGTTGTTCTGAAGGTATTCCAATGGAAAAGAGGTGGAATAACCGTCAGAAGCGTAAAAAATCACGGTGTTTGCTGTGGGTAATGGTTTCACCTCATTCAGGATGTCTTTTACCAACACTCCCTGCCAGAGTATATTCACACTCCATCCTTCCACACAGTCAAGTTTAACCACTTTCTGGTAACTCTGGAAATCCTTCACCTGATCATAGGTGTAATTTTTGGGATTGGCCACCAGTCCATCTACTTCCAGATGATAACTAGTAATATTCACGTACTGGGGGCCTTTAATGGAGTTTTCATGGAAGTCATCAACCGAGGATAATTTTTGGCCCTGATATTCTGTTACTTCCACTGAATCCAGGGGTATTGAACTTGGTGGTAATATGTCCAGGCTAATTACAATGGCCAGTAGCATGATAATAACGATTGCCGCCAATGCAATGTATTTTTTTATCATTTATTTCCCTCGCCCCCATAACAGACTGTTCCCTGAAAATTTACTTACTTCCAGGTTTATTAGTTTATTTCCTTAGATTTAGCCTATTATTTTGATTTTTACTTATTCCATCAGATTTTATTTACTATTTTTGACTGTAATTCTGAGTTACCGGCAGTTTACGCAGCCATCCCAGATCACTCTGGTATAACATCCTTATATCCTTAATTCCCAGGCGTATCATGGCCAAGCGTTCAATTCCCAGGCCAAAAGCAGCCACAGGTGTTTCTATTCCCAGTGGTTCTAAGACTTCTGGACGGAACATTCCGGATCCTCCCAGTTCAATCCAGCTTTCCTTCTCAGGCAGATAGATCTCACACTCAGTAGATAAGTAGGTGTAAGGGAAGTATGCCGGTCGGAAACGGACTTCAAAGCCCAACTGATGGTAGAATTCCTTTAATATTCCCAGGAGGTTCTTGAAGTTTATTTCCTCAGCAGCCACAATACCCTCCACCTGGTGGAATTCAGGGAGGTGCTTGTAGGTTATGGTTTCCCTGCGGAAAACCCGGCCCACTGAGAACATTTTTAAAGGAGGTTCATTCTCTGCCAGGTAACGGGCGGAAACACAAGTAGTATGTGTCCGGAGCACTGACTGGCGGGCCACATCCACATCCCAATGGTATCCCCATCCTTCACTGCCAGTTGCACCACCATCTTCATGGGCCTGACCCACCTTTTCCACCAGTTCATCTGCTGGTAATCTGGTGTTATCTGGTGATTTAACATAGAAAGTATCCTGCATTTCCCTGGCAGCATGGTCTTGGGGCTGGAAAAGGCAGTCAAAGTTCCAGAATGCTGATTCAAGGATGGTTCCCCTGGATTCAGTGAATCCCAGGTTCAGGAATATGCGACGGATCTCCTGAATAGTCCGCTGCAGGGGATGCATCTTCCCGGGGAATATCAGAGGATGCTCTGCCTGGATATCATAGCCACGATAATGTAAATTTTTCCAGGAATCTGTTTTAAGCTGCGCATGTGTAAGTTGGGTTGCTTCTTCACGTATTTCGAACCCATGATCCAGAATATCCTGTCCCTTTTTGGTAACAACCAGAGTATAACTGGAATTTTTGTTTAAATTAATGAGTCCTTTTCGTTTTTTCAGTTGTTGGAATCCTTCGTTAAGGGAGTTTGACAGGCCACCCAGGGTTAACATTTTAGTGGAATCCATGATGGTCTTGAGGAGGATCTCATCAATACCTGGTTTTTCCAGAGCTTTTTCACCATACTGTGTTATGGTAACGTTTCCTTTATCCAGGACTGCCCAGCCTTTCTTCATGATCCATCCAATGGCTATTTTAACTTCAGATGGTTCTATTCCTGATTTCTGGGCCAGATCCTTCATGTGGATGGTTTGGTCCTGGTGGAGTGCTTCTAAGATTTTCCTTTCTGGTAATCCTTCCTGGGCATAGGTAGATCCTGAGGGACCCAGACTCAGCACTTCTTCCACGTCACGTTCTATTTCTATGATTCCTTTGGACTCCAGTGCCCCGGCAGCACTCATAACCTGTTTAATATCCAAAGCTGTAATTTTGGCCACATCTTCCGGTATGTCCTGGCCTCCTGCTTCCCCTAATGCCTTTAAAACTTTTTTTTCGTAGAGGTGCATTTCATTGATTATCTTATCCAGCATGTTTGAAACCTCGGTAATCGTTATTTAAATGGTTGATATTGATTGTTTATACCTGATGATATTTTTATTTTCATTATAATGTTATTTTGTTTATTTTCATTTAGAATTGAATTTTTATTTAAGATTTTTTTTACATGGTGAGAATATAACTGTATTATAATGAATTATTATTTTCAATGGATTGTATTAATGAATTTGCTATTTTTCAATGGATTTGCATTTATCATTTTGAAAGTTTAGCTTTATAATCATTATAACCTTCAAGAAAGGCCACCATAATCGATGAAGCAGTGAAATCTGCGGTGGTACCTGGGTTTAAACCATTACTAATCAGTTCCTGGTCGAATTTTTCCACCATGGATATCCCCTTCATGGTTAATATTCCACCTTCTTCCAATATAGACCTTGCATTGGCTGAAACTTCCAATGCCTTTTCATCCCCGAACTTCCGGCTAATGAGAGTATCTGGAACCTGTGACAAAATGGTTAGAAATGTCTGTACCGTGGCCTGGTTGGTTTCATATTCAGATTTAACCTGTTTAAACACAGGATATCCAGTTTGGAATGTAACTGGCATTTTATGGGTGAGTTCGTATGACAGCTTATCCCACTTAGAGGACATCTCCAGCACACTGAACATGTTAACATCTTCATCCCGCAGTTTCTGGAGGGAACTTTCTGCAGCCACATCCAGATCATCCTGTTCGCCCATTCCTCCCGCATCAGCAATGTTAATGGCTCTGTAAAGGTTAACTGCATCTTCAGGAGTGGTAGTTCTCATTATCTGGTCAATTCTATCCCTAAAACCATTCCAAATTTCACTTAACCCTTCAGTTCTCCTTTCAAACCCACGGTTATTTTCAGTTTCACATTCGTTTAAATCAAACATCCCGGCAACCACTGAAATAGGGGCAAGTAACATCACAATACCCAGATTGGTGTTGTTAGCCACCCAGTGGTCTGTTTCTGTTACTGCCTCCAGGATCAGTTCACCTAACCCAATTTTATCCCAGTTTTCAGTCTTGTATCTGTATTTAAACCCTCTTTCAGCAGCTTTTTCCATGGTCTGGCCAATGGCAATTCCACTGAGAAGAAAATCTTCAAACACCATATCTGGGAAGTTCCGGGTGCGGTGTACGTTACCTGGTTTAGGATGCCCGCTCACCTCAAGTACTGAGGCTATTTGGGCGCATTTAGCAACATAACTGGATTGCAAGGTGATTCACCTCAATTGTGTAATTATATTTTTATGGTGGTAAGTGGATTTTTATAGTGGTAGTGCAGTGCCTATTAAAATCAACACTTAAAATCCATACTTTCTTGGTTAACAGTCCTCATCCAGTTTTCCTTCCAGAAAGTCAGGGGTGAAGTGGGATATAATGAGATCAGCACCAGCACGTTTAATGGATAATAATGACTCATATATAGCATTTTTAGTGAGGTATTCGGCTTCAATTCCTGCTCTTAGCATGGAATACTCTCCACTAACCTGGTATGCAGCGGTGGGCATTCTGAACTCTTCTTTAACTCGATGGATCACGTCCAGATATGCCATGGCTGGTTTGATCATTACAATATCTGCTCCTTCATTGAGGTCTAATTCCACCTCCAAAAGGGCTTCCTCAATGTTGGCCGGGTTCATCTGATGGGTCCTGCGGTCCCCAAATGATGGGGCCGAGCAAACCGCATCCCGGAATGGTGCGTAGAAACTTGATGCGTATTTGGCAGCGTAGGACATAATCAGTGTATCCTGGAATCCCCCATCATCCAACATTTCACGAATGGCTTCCACCCGACCATCCATCATATCTGATGGGGCTACTATGTCTGCACCGGCTTCAGCATGACTTAAAGCAATTTTAGCAAGTAAACGCAGGCTTTCATCGTTGATGATCTCTCCGTTTTCCACTATTCCGCAGTGTCCTTGGGTGGTATACTGACAGAGGCAAACATCGGTGATAACCACCAGATCAGTTTCTGCTTTTAAGCGTCGGACGGTTTGTTGTACTATCCCATCAGCGGCATAGGCTGATGTTCCAAGTTCATCCTTTTCTTCAGGCATTCCGAATAACAGGACTGATTGAAGGCCCAGCTTTTCCAGCCGCTTTGCTTCCTCCACCGCGTCTTCTAAGCTGTAACGGTACTGGCCCGGCATGGTATCAATGTGTTCTCCTGCCCCCTCCTCCAATTCTTCCTTTATAAACAAAGGATAAATAAAATCTTCAGCATTTAAAGTTGTTTCTTGGAGGATCTTCCTAAGCTGGGGGGTTTTTCTTAGTCTTCGCATGCGACGGGTTGGAAATTGCATATTATCACCATATAAATAAATTTGTTTAATATGAAAATTTTTGCCAATTAATCCAGTTTCAACAGGTGAAATGGGTTTTAATAGGATTATCCCTTTTTATAGAATTCTTTATGGAAATATAATGCTTTTGATTCTACTCCACAGGGTTCGAATTAGTGAGATTTCCTATGATTATATATTGAGGAATATTATATTTATTTCAGGGATATCCTATTTATTTTTAGCCCTGAATATCATTCAATCCACAAAGTTTCGTCTTTTTTTAATTAAATTAATATTAGTATTGAAAAATAGGATTATGAAATTAATAAAGTTTTCAATGTGAAATTAGCCCTTTGTAACTTCTTAAACCCCCAAAATACACATTATAAATAAAACTTCAAACAATATTTTATATAGGGGTTATGTAATGGGTGATGTGAAAATCCTATTAGTGGGCTGATGATTTAGCCACACTGGACACTAAAAAGACTTTAAAATCCTTCGATTATTCTGTTACGTATAGTACTGGGATTATGGAAGATATCATTACCCTTGTGCATGATTTAAGGCCAGATCTTATTTTGATGGATGTAAGTGAGGGAACAGATCCCAAAGATATTGAAGATCTCAAGGAAATAAAAAAGCTCAGTATACCGATCATATTTTTAACTTTTCATTCTGAAGATGTGAAAGTTCAAAAAGTTAGTCTAACAGAACCTTACCGCTATTTGATTAAACCTTATGATGTTAAAGAATTAAAATATGCTATTGAACTTGAAATTTATAAAAATACGATAAAAAATGAATTTAAAGAAACAGAAACGTATTATAAGGCAATTTTTGAACACACAGGAACGGCAACTGTAATCATTGAAGAAGATACAATAATTTCTTTAGCTAACACGGAATTTGAAAACTTGAGTGGTTACAAGAGTGAAGAAATTGAAGGTAAGAAATGCTGGACTAAGTTTGTGGACAAAGATGATCTTGAAAGAATGAAGGAATATCATCGTTTACGCAGAATTGACCCGGGTTCAGCACCATTGGGTTATGATTTTAGATTTATTGACCGGAGAGGGGATGTTAAAAATATTCATTTGGATATCGGTATGATTCCTGGCACTAAAAAGAGTGTAGCATCCCTTTTGGACATAACTGAGCTAATAAAAACTGAAAAAGCTCTTAAAAAAAGTGAAGAGAAATACCGCAGTGTTCTTGATAATATGGTGGAGGGTTGTCAGGTTATTGGTTTCAACTGGCGCTATCTTTATGTCAACGATGCTGTTGCCAAACATGGGCGGTTCAAAAAGGAAGAACTGATGGACCATACCATGATGGAGATGTATCCTGGTATTGAGGATACAGATTTATTTGCTGTTCTGAGGCGTTGTATGAAAGAACGCAGTTCACATCACTTTGATAATAAATTTACCTACCCTGATGGCACTGCAGGATGGTTTGAACTTAGAGTTCATCCTGTTTCTGAGGGAATATTTATTCTCTCCATTGATATCACCGAGCGTGTGAAAAAACAGGAGGAAATTCTATTTAAAAGCGCTCTTCTGGAGGAAAAAATTAAAAAACAGCAGGAAAAGCTGGGTTACTTAGAAAAAGATTAATCCCCCCGAAAATTCACAACCGGGGCAGTCTACGTTAATAATCAAATCTACGATAATTTAAATTTACGATAATAAAATTGAGTCTTCTAATAATCTATGTATCACTGCTTGTTCACTATTTTCCTATATCTAAAATTTCACTGTACGGTTTGTTACGGTAATATCTTTTGGCATGTTCTACTATCAGTGCATGATATTCCTGATAAAGCGGCACATCTTCTGGCAGATTATTTTCAAAAACCATTTTCAAGTCCATATAACTTATTTTTTCATTTACCAATCCCAAATGGCTGAAAATCCTTTTGGTATAGGCATCTACCACGAATTCGGGGTTTTTATAGGCATAGAGTAATATAGAATCGGCAGTTTCATTTCCCACGCCCTTAACCTGTAAAACTTCCTTTCGGCTGGGTGTTCTGCCTTCCAGTGACTGAAAAAACTGGCTTATGTTTTTAAGATAAGCGGATTTCTGGTTTAAAAAACCTGCCGGACGTACAGCACTTTTTAGTAGTTCATCATCCAGTAACAGCAACCTCTCCGGATGAATTGCATCCAGTTTTTTCAGATTTTCCAGTGCTTTTTCTGCTGAGGTCCAGGCAGTGTTCTGGGTTAAAATCGTCCCCACTATAATTTCAAACTGCTCATCAGGAGTTTCTGGTAAATCGTAATTAAGTGGATGATAACCATGCAGGGAACCTGTTTTTGTAGGATTTTTACCTTCATAATTCATTAGAGGCCACCATCCCTGGGGACCGTAAAGATGGTAAAGTTTTTTAAATATTCGCCTTAACTGAGACATGTAAATAATACCTCTTCTTATGATTTTCCAATATTAGATGGTTTTGCACGGTATTAAGTTTTATTAGTATGGCAATAATGATTTAATTTTTAGGAATTAAAACTCAAGAAAAACTAAAGGAATTTTAGAAAGACTAAAGTAATTATTATTCATGGTTTAATACTATAACTAAACATGGTTAGTTTATTAAGGAGGATGCATCTTTATGGCAGGAAATACAACCGGTGATTTTTTCGCCGTCACCACATTTGGAAGCAGTCATGGGAGGGCCCTTGGTGCAGTAATTGATGGTTGCCCCGCAGGATTAGAACTATCAGTTGAGGATATACAGTCAGAGTTAGACAGGCGACGACCTGGAACCAGTAAAATAACCACCTCTAGGGGGGAAACAGACCAGGTTGAAGTTTTATCAGGGATTTTCCAGGGAAAAACAGATGGCACGCCCATAACTGGTGTTGTGTACAATAAGGATGCAGATTCATCCGTCTATGAACCATTTAAAAATAAACCAAGACCCGGTCACGGTGACTACACCTGGACTGCCCGGTACGGATTTTATGATTACCGCGGAGGTGGCAGAGGCAGTGGTCGAACCACCATTGGTCATGTGATTGGTGGAGCTGTTGCCAAAAAGCTCCTTGAACTGGTGGAGATTAAGGTGGTCTCCCATGTAACCCAGGTAGCTGATGTGAAGGCCAACCACGTTGCCTATGGACTTATTGAAGAATATGCTTCCGGGAACCCGGTTCGATGCGCTGATGAAAAGGCAGCAATCTTAATGGAGGGAAAGATCCTGGAAGCCAAAGAAAAAGGAGACTCTGTGGGGGGAGTGGTGGAAACATTGGCCTTCGGTGTTCCTGCCGGTCTGGGAGAACCTGTTTTTGACAAGTTAGATGCAGACCTGGCCCGGGCCCTCATGGGAATCGGATCAGTGAAGGGTGTGGAGATTGGTTTCGGATTTCAGTTAGCAGAATCCACAGCCAGTGTGACCAATGATGAGTACTACCTGGAAGGAAAAGAAATAAAAACCACCACCAACACCAGTGGGGGCATCATTGGTGGAATATCCAATGGTATGCCTATAGTGGCCAGAATGGCAGTCAAACCCACCCCCTCTATCAGCACTGTTCAAAAAACAGTTGATCTGGAAAAAAGGGAGGAAACCGAAATCAGGATAAAAGGCAGGCACGACCCATGCATCTGTCCCAGGGTCACACCTGTGGCTGAATCTGCAATGGCAATGGTCTTGGCTGATCACCTGTTAAGATCCGGCTTTATAAACCCCAGACATGTATAAAAAACACAGTCCGATTTAGTTAAATCTATGTTTAATTCTTTTAATAGGGATTCTGAGATTTATTATATAGTCAATAAACAAAGAAGCCCTGAGACATTTTTTTAACAGATAAAAAATATTAACCGTTAAATAGTAAGAATATCATTTTTCAATCGGTGTTTTAGTGCAGCTAACCATTTGACGTAGTTTTTGGCATCTTCGACTCTTACATGATTCTTTTTCCTGGTGCCAGGAGTAATGTTTGCAGCTTTCATACGGGCAGTGATAATGCTCCCGACACATCACCAATCCTTCCTTGAATATCACTTTCATAGTAATTACTCTTTGTTTAAATGTAGTTTTAGTGTATGTATCTATTTAAAAGAAATAATTTTCATATTTTATGTAATTTATTCGAAAATAGTTTAAAGTATTACAGAAGTTATTTTTATAGTTAAGGTATAAAAATTCAGTGTTAAAGTGTATTAAACTTTATAATTTTTTATTTTCATTATATTAAATAATTTGTAAAATGAGAAGATCAGGAGTACGATGGTTGTAAGATTAAGGAGGGTGGCAGTATCATCAACCAGTGAAGAGGCTGAAGTTATATTCAAAAGGTCTAATAATCTCCCCACGGAGAAAATCAAAGCAGCAATAGCCAAAAGTTTGAATATTAGTATGCTTTCATCTAATTTATTAAATATAAGGCTTAAAGCAGCTTCCTTGTATTTTAACATATTTAGGAAAATCATTAAAGAGAATAAGAACACGGTAAAAGTTACTATAATTGTTATGGCATTGATCAACGTGTCCATATTATTTCCCTCCTTTCATTATTCTTTGCAGTGAAACAACGAATATTAAAAGTACAACTGCATTTAAATTCAGTAATCGTTCAATGTATATACCATTACCAATAAAAACATAGATTAAACCCGTTACAAATGATAATAAGCCACTGATAAACAGTAAAGAGAAGATAATAATCATCCGGTTTTTATGCAGGAAAACCATTGAAATAGCGATTTCTTTATTTTTTAATTCGTTAAGCAGTTTCAAAGCTGCGTAGAATAATATTAATCCAAGTATGAAACCAAGTAATCGTTCAACCAATAAATTTGGTAATAAGCTTGATAAATCCATTCAACACCCACTTTCAGGTTTTATGAACAGTATTTTTAGTTAATTCATTTTTAAGTGAAGATATTATTTATTTCAGTGATCTTATTTTTTTAGTAACTATACTAGATTATATTCAGGATGACCCTGTATAAATTATTAATATAATATATATCTTTGAAAGTATTAATAATTTATTTATATTATTTTATTCATATTTTACAATATAAGAAATTGAAGCCTCGGGGGGGATTTGAACCCCCGACCACGAGATTACGAGTCACGCGCTCTACCAGACTGAGCCACCGAGGCATATACCACTTATTCAATCAAATATCATTTAAAATTTTCTTTTAATTTAATAAACGGTAGATCATCATTTATGTAAAGACTAGTATTTATCCAGGGTCTGCTGTTTTGCCCGGAAATTGTCCAGATCTATAACCATACCATCCCTGGCTGCGATGGTTTTAACACCAGTTTTTTTACTAATTCTGGTGGCCTCTTCCACAGGATGGTCAGTAATGAGCTTCATTCCCAGGTGGGTCATAATAGCCAGTTTGGGAGAAGTTTCATCCACTAACTGTTGGAATTCATCGGCGCACAGATGGCCCCTGATCTTCTCATTTCCAGGCCGGATTACACTGGCAATGAGAACATCGGCCTTTCGATGATGCTCTTGAAGTTCTTCAAAGTAAGCAGTATCTGAGGTGTAGGATAGGATGAATCCATCCCATTCCAGACGGAAACCGATATTTTTAGGATCACCGTGCTGGGTGGGTGTGGCAGTGATTTTTAGATCATCTTTTCTCAGGATATCCCCTGCTTCCATAACTTCAACCTGTGGTTTGGAGAGATGGTAATGAGATATACAGGGTCCCCACTGCTTGTATCCATTAATAACGCTCTGGCTGCCAATTACAAGTCCCTTCTTCCGGGTCATGCCCCGGGTCATGGCTTCAATTAAGACCTCAGCATCGCTATAGTGGTCGGTGTGGGAGTGTGATACCAGGATTCCATGGAGTTTAAGGGGGTTCACACCGAACTGGTAGCTTCTTACTAGAGCCCCGGGACCCGGATCCAGGTGCAGGTTTTTACCATCTATGCCGTCGATTCTAAATCCGCCGGTCATCCTGCGCTGAGTTATGGTGGCGAAAGCGTCCGCCACCACTTCCTAAAAATGTTAGCTTCATCTTATTCACCTTGATTTAAATTACAATTTATATTTATGCATTGATTTGTGAATGTCATCAAAACATTATAAATTTATTTAGTTATTATTTACTTATCCAGGTTTTAACTTGATTTACAGAGGATGATATCACAACTTAGGAAGGTTTTATCCTTTTTTATACACAGATTCTCATCTTCAATTACTACCAGGTCACCCAGACTGAGGGGAGTTGGAGTTTCCATTTTCATCAGGATGGTTTCTCCTGCACTAGCAAGGGTGTCCCATTTTGTGTTTAAGGCCTCCACACCCGGTGAAAGTATTACTTCCACTTCATCTCCTTCCACCTTCTTCACCCTTCCCACTTCACCTTGGGTTAAGATTCGTGAAGCCATCTGAATATCCCTGGTTTTTTCCAACATTTCCTGTTTGAGTTTTTCACGCCATTTTTCCAGTTCCTTAACATCACTGATTATAGTGGTTCTCAAGAGTTCCATGGCCTGTTTATGATCCAGCCGGGGATGAATAATGAAAATATCGTATTGTTGACTTACCGAGGGCGTGGCCTGTGCCACATCTTCCATGATTCTTTTAAATATTTTACCAACTTCATCCAAGCTTGTTTTGGATTTCCAATACTTTTTAAGGTGTTTATTGGCAATTTCCTTGGTTATCCTATTCCCAAAGACAACAATTGAGCTTTGACCACTTTGAACCTTTTTAATCTCGGATCCAGTAAGTTCAATCTGGTGGTAACCGCTACTGGTACCGTATATCCTTTTTCGCCTGGTTTCTAGGGTGGTTCGAAGTTTAACTTCACCCACCAGCACGTCACCCAGATTACGCACTTTTTCCACATTATCTGTGATTTTAAGGTTTATATCCAGCTGTGCTGCTCTTTTGTGGAGTTCTTCTGTGGTTTTTATTTTACCCGCATAGAGCTCTTCTTCCAGGAGTTCTCTTTGTTCCTTATTTCCGAGGAAACCTATGCTGCGTTTGTCACCGGCCATTACGCAACCTTTATTTCCAACGTAAGTTATAATCAGGCTCATTGCATCACCAATACTACTGTTTAATCATAATATACTATTATTATGTGATTGATTTACGTGAACTTTTAAATCTACATTGAATATTGATCTATTCGAATAAAATCCTTATGTCTGATTTTAATTATCAATTTATCAATCTCGTTAAAATAAATCATTATCTTTAAATTTATTATTGATCTATCACCTTGATCTAGGTCTATTTTTTGATCCAATCTAAAATATACTAACTAAATCGAAATATACTAAACTAATCTAAAATATATTAAATTACTATTATTTTTACTGATGGGGGTGTGCTGGTCTAAAAAACTTTAATAGGTATCTAAAAAATTTTAAACTGTCTCAAACCATTGATTTTTAATTTAATTTTTAAGAATTGTTTCTAGATCCGGTGTTAATTCCTGACTTTCTTCATCCAGTGGAACCAGTTCAATCTCTTCTGGGGATGAAATACCAACTTCCAGTTCTGCAGCCCTATGGATCTGGTTTAATTCGAAGATTTTACCTTTAGAAACTGCTTTGGTAGTCCCATGATAACGGAGAATTGCCACTCCCACAGCATCAAGAGCAACCCTGTCACTGGATGCTAAAATAAGTCCGGGTTCAGCTATTGTTCCTTTAGCAGGACCACCATCAACAAATATCTTCATGGCATCCATTAAAACCAGATCAACCGGATAATAATTGTTTATCTCTGCTATCATTGAACGCTGGTAAGGTGAGATGTGGAGTTCAGCCATGTAATCATAAATACTTCCTGGCAGTTTTTTAGCAACCAGACCAACCGAATTTTTTAGGGAGAGAGTAAAATGACCTCCAAAACTGTGAGTTTTAAGGCAGCAAGTTTGCACAACCATATCTGCATCACATATTATCCTGGGAATGTAGAAACCTTTCAGCCAGTGTGTTCCATGTTTTTCAATCTTGACCCAACTATCACGTTCTTCTTCATCCAGAACAACTACTTCAAAGCCCATTTCCTGGGATAGTTTAAAGATGCCTAGTTTTTCCAGGACATCACGGGTGTTTCCCATGCCACTGCGCTCAATGAGAGTTATTCTACCAGTTCCTGATTTTCCCAGACAATCAATTAGACTTTTCAATGTTTCAGGATGGGTTGAAGCAGGGAATGGATCTCCACTATTGAAATTAGCCTTTAAAGCCACGTTTTTCCCTCTAAAAGTATCAAGTTCAAAGTATTGGAGTACCTTTTTGATTCCAGATATTCTGTCTGCATTCTTAGCCAGGAATACCTTTGAATAACCATCTTTAGCCATATTATCACATCCTCCATTCTGAATGTAAGAGAAATAAATTTTTAAAGAAAGGACTTCTAGCTATTAATAATTATTGTTTCTTGAGGTTTCTTGAGGTTATGTGGCAATGTTTTTTAGCTTAAGATCCTGATTTTAGACACTTTTATTAATTTTGCAATACTTCAAGTTAGTTGGAAAACTAATCCACAAGATGAATATTAATGAGGTGTTTTCTTTTACATGATCTCTTTCTTCTTTTCTTCTTTTTTCATGAATGGAACATTGAATCTGAAGATGCATGTGTTTGAACCATCAGCAATAGTGGCCTTTTTATCCACCTTTCCATCCATTCCAGTCCAATCAAAGGTTTGCTGCATTATGGCCTGACAATTAAGGCAGAACACTGGTTTTTTCTTCGCATCTTCAATCCATGGGCAGTTGAGGAATTTAAAAAGATGTACATGGCCTTTAGCTTCGATTTTGGTTTGAACACCAAAATCTGCAAAGAGTTTGGCAACCCAATCAAGGTAAGCATTGTATATACTTTCCAGATCAGTTAAATCCTGTTCTTCAACAATATCTCCGAGTTCACGCTCAAAACGAGGTCTCATATTCTCTTCCAGGCGTGATGCAAATATTTTAAGTAGAGTGTTCCTGATCTCGGCCTCAGATTGATCAGCAGTGGTGGGCATGGAGTTGAGTATGAAATCATAGAAATCTGCTAAAACCTGCTTTTTAAGAGTTTCACTTTTTTTCTGATCCTCGGCATGTTTATAAAGAGCCATTTCTATGTTGGCATTTAATTCACTCTTTTTGAAGGGTTTGATTATATATCCGTATGGCTCGGTCATACGGGCCCTTTCCAGGACTTCTTCATCTGAATAGGCAGTCAAGTAGATTATCGGGATATCCAGCTGATTACGAATTTTAGCAGCAGCTTCTATGCCGTCCATGTTCCCCTTAAGAACAATGTCCATTAAAATTAGGTCTGGTTCTTTTTCCAGGGCTGTTTGAACAGCATCCTCCCCTGTGAAAACGATATCCACTACTTGATGACCCAAGTCTTCCAATTTTTGTTTAATGCCCATGGCCACTATTGCTTCGTCTTCAACCACCAGTATGTAGGATTTGGTCATCAGATCCGCTCCTTGTATTTAAGTTCCTCAAACTCGATTTTAAACTCTTTATTATCTTTATCCAGGGTTATGTTCCCATCTAACTGATTCACCAAGCTAGAAATTAGTTTCATTCCCAGGGTATCCGTGTCATCAAATTTAAATTCATGAGGGAATGGATTTCCATTATCTCGGACTATTAACAAGTATTTGTCATCGTCTTTTTTGGATAATTCCAGATATATTTCGCCTTCACCCTGTGGAAACGCGTGTTTCAGGGTGTTAGAAATCAGTTCATTGATAATAAGACCGCCAGGGATTGCGGTTTCAATACCTATTTTAACATCTTTTATTTGCATGTTAATCTGGATTTTGTCGGGATCCACACCATAAGAGTGGAAAAGATCGTCAATGAGGTTTTGCACGTAATTGGCAAAGTTGATGTTGGTTAAATCTTCAGAGTGGTAAAGGTTTTCATGTATCAATGCTATGGAGAGTATGCGGTTCTGACTTTCTCGGTACAGATCAATGACTTCCTGGTCTTCAATTTGGGATGATTGTAGACTTAGAAGGGTGGAAATGATCTGGAGATTGTTTTTCACGCGGTGATGGATTTCCCGGAGTAATAATTCCTTTTCCTTTAAAGATCTCATTATCCTGTCTTCAGCCAGTTTACGCTCTGTTATGTCACGTCCCACACCTACAAAGGCTTCCAGTTTGCCATTCTCATCCATTATTGCTTTATCTGCCCAAGCAATCCAGCGCCAGCCGTTCATGGTCAGCAGGCGGTGTTCCAGGAAAACCACGTATGGGGGACGATGCAGTTTTTCCAATGCCCTGTGAGTTTTTTTCTGGTCTTCCTGGTGTACCAGGGGTAGGAAGTTGCTTCCCAGAATACTTTCTTCGGTACGTCCCAGAACTTCGCAGTAAGAAGGGCTGGCAAAGAGAACTTCTCCTTCTGGATCGAATTTCACCACCATGTCGGTTTGATTTTCAACCAGAAGTCGATATTTCTCTTCACTCTCTTTCAGGGCATTTTCCATCCTCTTTTGTTTGGTTAGATCTCGTCCGGTCCCGAAAATAATGTTACTTTCACCCAGTTCCACGGGGGTGATGGTTAATTCCAGTATTTTAAGTTCGTCATTAATATTTAGAGGTAATTCCACTATACGTCCCGTGGACCAGTCTTTCATATCAACCGGATCTGATTCCGGGGAAAGGAAGTGATGAATTTTATGTTTAAGGAGTTTGATGGGTTCTGTTTCCAGAAAATCCAATGCAGCCTGGTTAAAATCTGTGAAGGTGCCATCCTCAGTAAATACCAGAATGGGATTTTTGGTTTTCTCAAAGAGGGCCCTGTATTTTTTTTCACTTTCCAATAGGGCTTCCTGGGCTATTTTTCTTTCCAGATGTTCTTGTGCTTCAGTAAGAGCTCTTCGAACAGCATATCCTAATTTAGAAAGGTTATGTTTGAGTACGTAGTCTGTAGCTCCTTTTTTCAGCATTTCCACCGCAAATTCTTCTCCTATCTTCCCGCTGACGAATATGAATGGTGTGTGGGATGATTTCTCCTGAGCTATGTGAAGGGCGGAAACACCGTCAAATTGGGGTAATGAATGATCTGCCAGTATAATATGTGGTTGCCATTCTTCCACTTCCCTCACGTATTCATCTTCGCGCTCAACACGATGACTGGTAAAATCGAAACCTTCTTTTCTAAGTTCCCTTTCTATTAATTCCGCGTCTAGAGGAACATCTTCCAGGATCAAGACTTTAATTTCTTCTTCCATATAATCACTAGGGATTTATACTGTGTAGAGATTGTATTCCCCTAATTATTAGGGTGATTCTCCTAAACTAATCATTAGGATATTGTTCTCTACATATAACGGCTATTATCACTATTTTGGGGTTATTGGATATCCATCATTGGATGTATACTCCCCCTTATCTGGATATGGTATCAATTAGGGTGGATTGTTGATGAGCATCCAGTAGAATCCCAGGGTGGATACTGCTTCGATGAAATCATCGAATTCCACTGGTTTGCTGACATAGCTATTTACTCCTAACTTGTAACTTTCTACTATATCCCGGTCCTCCTGGGAGGAAGTTAGAACAACCACGGGTATGCGGCTGGTTCGCTCATCAGCTTTGATCTTCTGCAAGACTTCCAGCCCATCTACTTTGGGCATTCGCAGATCCAGTAATATGAGTTTAGGAAAGTTTTCAACATCCCTATGGGCAAACTGTCCGGTTGCGAATATAAATTCCAGAGCTTCAGCCCCATCTTTTACCCAGACTACCTGGTTGGCCAGGTTTTTCCTTTTAAGTGCCCTCATGGTAAGCTCGGCATCAGTGGGATTATCTTCCACCAGTAAAATATCAGCCTCTTCAAAATCCATTAACACACCTTCCATTGGTCTTTAATCTAATTTTATTTGTTATTTCTCTTTGATTTCATTTTTAAATCTTTTCTAAAAAATTCATCTTTACTTCGGCTTATCTTTGGGTAGGGTGAAATAGATGGTTGCACCACCATCAACGGATCCTTCACCCCAAACACGTCCACCGTGCCGTCTTACAACCCTTTGGACAATTGAAAGACCAACACCAGTTCCTTCAAATTCTTCAGGACTGTGTAGTCTCTGGAAAAGTCCGAAGAGTTTGTTAATGTATTTCATATCAAAACCGGCTCCGTTGTCCTTAACGTAGTAGGTGATTTCTTTACCCTTAACTTCGCCACCTACTTCAATTATGGCAGGGTCCCGGTTGCGTGTGAATTTAATGGCATTACCAATGAGGTTCTGGAATACCTGTCCCAGCATGGCCCTGTCCCCATAGGCATGTGGAAGATTACCTACAGAGAACTCAATGTTCCGTCCTTCTACATCTGTCTGGAATTCACTGTAAACACTTTTTGCCAGGGCTGCCATGTCCAGTTCGTTGAGTTTCATCTCCTGACGGCTTGCCCGGGATAGGAGGAGGATGTCGTCAATGAGGTGCCCCATTTTGGCAGTGTTATCCCTCACAATGTTCAGTAGTCTTATTCCCTCTTCATCCAGCTTATCCTCATAATCTTCCACCAGTATCCGTGAAAAACCATCGATGGCCCTTAAGGGAACTCTCAAATCATGTGATACTGAATATGCGAATGCTTCCAATTCTTGGTTGGCATCTTCCAGTTTATCAGTTTGAACCTTTAACTTCTGGTTTAGTTCATTGAGTTTTCTTATTTTTTCAATCCTTTCGGCAAGAATAGCCACCAGAACCACTACAATAATAAGCATTAACAAACGGAAGTAATCTTCATTAAGGGACATGTTTAAAACGTTGTACACGGGTTCTATGGCGTATAAAAAAGTAATTAACGCAGGGTTGGCGACCATATTTTACCCCCTTTTTTTATTAAATTGTTAAATGATTTATGTTCGTTATTATACATGTAATTTACCCCTATTCACAACTTTATAAATGTTCCACCCAACTTTGGGACCATTATCACAAATAAGTTTGATTAAATGATTTTATTAGTGGTGATAAGCTTGGAGGCCACATTTGTGCGTAATTTTATTATTGATAGGGGCGTAATTATTATTTATAGGAATATATGGTAATTTGGTTCAATCGATAGAAAAATATTTCGTTCCTAAAAATTATATTACTGCATTTCATTAAAGATCAGTAATGAAAACCAATTAGTCCCCATTAAATTTTTGTATATTGATACAACAAAAGAGGTGTTTAGAGATTATACTGAATCTGAAATGTATGAGGATAAGTATAAAACTTTAGATAATCCCTCATTTAGTTTATATTCATTGATGTTATTGTAATCATTAATTTATCCATTATTATGTTAAAATATAGAAATAAAAATAAAATCAAAGTAAAATAGAAAGGGTTTGGGGTTTAAGATGAAAGATGGGTAAAAAAATGGATGGGTGATGGGAAATGGATGGGTGAAAATTGATTCAACCCTAAACTAGGCCTATGGTTACTTAGCACGGTTATCTGTTCCAGATTCACCAATTTCTTTCCCTGGTTTTATATCATGACTCAATGGTTCTTTTTCATTGGTTAAATCTTCCCCATCAGTTAAAACTTCTTTTAAAAATTCTCCAGTGTAAGAACCACTGGCAGCGATTTCTTCTGGTGTTCCCTGGGCAACCACCATTCCCCCACCATCTCCACCTTCAGGTCCCAGATCAATGATGTGGTCCGCGGTTTTTATAACGTCCAGGTTATGTTCAATGACTATTACCGTGTTTCCACCATCACGCAGCCTTCCCAACACTTCCAACAACTTCCGGATGTCTGCAAAGTGCAGGCCAGTGGTGGGTTCATCCAGTATGTACAGGGTGCGACCGGTACTCTGACGGCTCAACTCTTTGGCCAGTTTCACCCTCTGGGCCTCTCCTCCAGATAAGGTGGTGGCAGGTTGTCCCAGTTTAATGTAACTTAACCCCACATCATCCAGGGTCTGCAGTTTCTTCTTGATACGGGGAATATTCTCAAAGAACTCCAGTGCTTCCTCAACAGTCATGTCCAAAACTTCTGAGATGTTTTTGCCCTTGTAACGAACTTCCAGGGTTTCCTTATTGTACCGTTTACCTTTACAGACCTCACAGGGCACATAGACATCGGCTAGAAAGTGCATCTCGATTTTTATAATACCATCACCGGTACAGGCCTCACATCTTCCGCCTTTAACATTGAAACTGAACCTTCCGGGTTTGTATCCTCGTTTCTTGGAGGTGGGTGTTTGGGCGAATATTTCCCGGATGTAGGTGAACACCCCTGTGTAGGTGGCCGGATTGGAGCGTGGTGTACGGCCAATAGGGGACTGATCAATGATAATTACTTTGTTCACATGTTCTGTGCCGGTGATGGAATCATGCTTACCGGGATTCATGTGTTTATGGTTTAAAGTCCCATAAAGTCCTTTGTATAATACATCGTTGATGAGTGTGCTTTTACCTGACCCTGAAACTCCAGTAATGCAGGTAAAGACTCCCATGGGAAATTCAACATTGATATTCTGAAGGTTATGCTCCCTGGCACCATTAACTGTTAAATAATTACCATTGGGGGTGGTACGTTCTGAAGGGAGGGGTATGGTTTCCTGTCGGGAGAGATAATGGCCGGTTATTGAGTCTGGGTTTTCCATTATGTCCTGGGGAGTTCCAGTGGCAGTGATCCAGCCACCGTGTTCCCCTGCACCGGGACCAATATCCACCACATAATCAGCGTGGAGTATGGTGTCTTCATCGTGTTCAACCACAATGAGGGTGTTTCCAATATCTCTCAGCTTTTTAAGGGTTTCAATGAGTCTGTGGTTATCACGCTGGTGCAGGCCGATACTGGGTTCATCCAAAATGTACAAAACACCCACCAGTCCCGAGCCGATCTGAGTGGCCAGACGTATTCTCTGGGCTTCTCCGCCGGATAAACTACCTGAAGATCTGGCTAGGGTGATATAATCCAAACCCACATCTTTCAGGAACTTTAAACGTTCTTTTATCTCCTTCAAGACTTCCTGGCCAATGAACTGCTCCCTATCAGATAACTCCAATGATTCAAAGAACTGGTATGAAGTTTTAATGGGCATTTCCACTACTTGTGTGATGGAGTTACTTCCCACAGTGACGCTACGACTTTCCGGTCGCAGACGGGTTCCGTTACAAGCTGGACATTTACGGTCACTCATGAAGTGACCCATGTAACTTCGCATGTAATTGGACTTGGTTTCCATGAATATACGTTCCATCCGCTTTACCACGCCCTCAAAGTAGCGGTGAACACGGTGGAGGCGGTTCTTCCTCTGGAACTCGAATTCGATCTTATCTGGTGAACCATATAGGATGATTTCCTGATATTTCTGGGGCAGGTCCTGGAATGGAGTATCCATGCTGAAACCATAGTGATCAGCCACTGCCTTTAACATCTGTCCGTAATAGTTATCACGGTGTTTAGATTTACTCCATGGCAGGATAGCTCCATCATTTAAGGATAGTGTGGGGTCAGGCACCACTAGATCTGCATCGATTTCCAGTTTACTTCCCAGTCCATTACACTCGGGACAGGCTCCATGGGGACTGTTGAAGGAGAACATCCGGGGGCTGATCTCCTCGAAGTTGATCCCGCAGTCAGTACAGGCGAAGTGTTCGCTATAAATTTTCTCTTTATGGGGTTCCCCTTCACTGTAAGCGACAATCAGGAGGCCTTCACCCAGTTCCAGGGCGGTTTCTACAGAATCTGCCAGTCGACTTTCAAAATCACGGTCATAACGGATGACGAGGCGATCCACCACAACTTCTATACTGTGTTTGAAGTTTTTCTCCAGCTGGAATTCATTATCCATGCTCTGGATTTCACCATCAACCCTCACCCTTACGAATCCCTTACGCCTCAAGTCCTCAAACACCTTTTGGTGTTCTCCCTTGCGGTCCCTCACCAGGGGTGCCAGTATCTGTATTTTACTCCCTTCCTTTCCCTGTAGTATACTATCTACTATCTGGCCTGCAGTCTGCTGGCTTATGGCCTGACCGCACTGGTGACAGTGGGGTATTCCGATACGTGCAAATAAAAGTCTCAAGTAGTCGTATATCTCTGTCACGGTTCCTACAGTTGAACGGGGGTTCATACGGGTGGTTTTCTGGTCAATGGATATGGCAGGGGACAGTCCCTCAATGTAATCTACTTCTGGTTTTTTCATTTGACCCAGAAATTGTCGAGCATAGGCAGAGAGGGATTCCACGTAGCGTCTCTGGCCCTCGGCGTAAATAGTGTCAAAGGCCAGGGAAGACTTACCAGAACCACTTAACCCAGTGATCACCACGAACTTATCTCTAGGAATCTCCAAGTCAATGTTTTTAAGATTGTGCTCCCGGGCTCCTTTAATTAAAATAATTTCTTTCTTATTATTCATCAGTCTGAAACTCCTTCTAGACTTAATAATCAGTTATAACTCTTCTTAGTTTTCAATAATCAGCTAATAATCATAGGCTCTAAGTTTTATTCATAGGCTCTAAGTTTTTAATTCATCGATCCAATGATGATCAGTCTAAACTCCTTCCAGGATCAATATTTTATCCCGGATTTGGGCTGCCTCTTCAAAGTCCAGTCTGGAAGCTGCTTTTTTCATTTCCTCTTTCAAATCCTTTATCAGAAGACGCAGTTCATCTTTAGGCATTTTCTCAACATCATCACGCATAATAACGTCTTTTTCTTTAGTTTTCTCTTTCAACGTCCGCTCTGTACTTCTGGGGGTGATCCCGTGATCTTGATTATATTTTATCTGCAATTCTCGGCGGTGATTGGTTATATCAACTGCATTTCGAACTGAGTCAGTTATTTTGTCTGCGTAAATAATCACTTGGCCTTCCACGTTACGTGCAGCCCGTCCAATGGTCTGGATAAGTGCTGGTTGGGAGCGGAGAAATCCTTCCTTATCTGCATCCAATATGCCTACCAGGCCCACTTCTGGGAGGTCTAAACCTTCCCTGAGTAGGTTAACTCCTACCAAACAGTCGAATTCTCCTCTGCGCAGGTCATCGATAATGTCAATCCTTTCCAGGGTGCTGATCTCCGAGTGCAGGTAACGAACCTTAACACCAGCCCGGGCATAGTAATCAGTAAGGTCTTCGGCCATGCGTTTAGTTAGGGTGGTCACCAGGACCCTCTGATTTTTTTCAGTTTTTTGCCGTATCTGACCCAGCAAATGATCAACCTGGCCTTGGACAGGGTACAACATTATTTCAGGGTCCACCAGGCCAGTGGGTCGGATAATCTGCTCCACCACTTGTTTTGATAGGTTTAACTCGTACTGAGCAGGGGTGGCTGAGACATAGATCACCTGGTTCTGGAGACTTTGGAACTCTTCAAAGTTCAGAGGTCTATTTTCACGGGCAGACGGCAGGCGGAACCCATAATCAACCAGAACATCCTTACGTGCCCGGTCACCAGCGTACATCCCCCTGATCTGGGGTACAGTCACGTGGGATTCATCGATGATGGTTAAATAGTCATCTGGGAAGTAACGCAGTAAACTGTATGGTGTTTCTCCCCACTGACGGCCGGAGATATGCATACTGTAATTTTCAATTCCCTGACAGTAACCCATTTCTTTTAACATTTCCAGATCGAACTTGGTGCGCTGTTCCAGACGTTGAGCTTCAACCAGTTTATTTTCAGCCTCCAAAACGCGGAGTCTGTCTTCCAGTTCATCTTCAATCTTTTTCAGGGCTTTGTTCATTTTTTCGGGTGAGGTTACAAAGTGTTTGGCTGGAAAAACTACTATTTTGTCCATCTGGCGAGTCACATTGCCTCTTACATGGTCAATGAATGATAGGCCATCCACTTCGTCACCGAAAAGTTCCACTCTGATTGCTGTTTTTCCTTCGGCCGGGAAGATTTCAACCACATCTCCTCTTACTCTGAATTTCCCCCGGCTGAAATCAATATCATTCCTTTCATACTGCATTTCAACCAGTTTGGAGATTATTTCTTCCCTTTCTATCTGCTGACCCATCTCCAGTTGGAGTACTAGGTTTCCGTAGTCTTCTGGGGCACCGATACCATAAATACAAGACACACTGGATACCACAATCACATCGTCCCTGCTCATGAGAGATTGGGTGGTACTGTGCCTCATCATATCAATTTCCTCATTAATAGATGACTCTTTATCGATGTAAGTATCGCTTTGGGGTACGTAGGCCTCTGGCTGATAATAATCGTAGTAACTGACGAAGTATTCCACGGCGTTGTTGGGGAACAGTTCTTTGAACTCTTCGTAGAGTTGAGCAGCCAGTGTTTTATTGTGGGATATTACCAGGGTTGGCTTCTGGACTTCTTTGATTACATTGGCCATGGTGAAAGTCTTACCAGAACCAGTAACTCCTAGAAGGGTCTGATGATTCAGTCCCCTGTTTATTCCATCAGATAAAGATTCAATAGCCTTTGGCTGATCGCCTAATGCCTTATAATTTGATACAAGTTCAAATTTTCTCATTTATCAATCCTCTCAGGTCAAAAACAAAAATATTAATTAATGTCATTGTCAGATCTAAAAACAGATTATATTATTTGCCATCCTTTATTATACTATCCTTTCCCAACAATGTTATATATAAGTCACTGATCTACGAACTGTTCGTAGATCCAATTATATATCTATTATATATGTAAATTTAAAAATTAATAATGGCGAATTTGAACACTTTCAAAAATTTGAATTAATTTAAAGTTTGTAAAATGTAGAATTTTTTATTGTGAAATTCTTATAAATATGATATAATTGCAATTTTTAATAGATTTTTTGGGGGATTAAAACATGTCAAAAACCATAAAAGAAATTGGAGAATCGTTAAAAAGGGCAGGAATGCTTGAAACAGCACCATTATGTGTTTATGGATCTGATACTATTCCAGAAGGCGCTGTTCCAATGGTTAACATTGATACTTGTTCTGCCAAGGTTGTATTAGCTGTTGCGGTTCGTAAAGATACCCCTCCTGTTTACATGGGTCATGATTGCCTTAAAGGTGTTTGTATGGGGGGAATCACCTGGCTGGGATATGCTAAAAAGATTTCACCTTACATCCGATATTTTGTATCCACCGGGCATGAAAATTTCAGAGGCGGAATTGCAGAGTATTTAAAGGCCAGCCCTGAGTTATTTGACAAATTTAGAGAATCAATCGGTGAAATTACCTTACCTGGGAAGTATTTGGTGGTAAGTACCTGTGATGATTTTGCAGAAAATGAGGATAATTCTGGTGAAGATCATGCGGTTCAATCAGTTTTATGCTTCGGAAATGGGCAGCAAATACGAAATCTGTGTAGTTTAATTCATTTCAGAACAGAAAACCCATTTGAATCTATAATTGCCCCCTTTGGTCCAGCTTGTGCAACAATGATAACCTATCCTGCACACATGGCCCAAAAAACTCCTAAAAACACTGCATTCATAGGTCCTATTGATCCCACTGGTAACTCCTGGTTCCCCACTGATTACATGGCACTGGGAATCCCCCTGAACATGGCCCGAGATATGTGCCAGGACCTGGAAGAATCATTCGCAGTTAAAAGACCTGAAGTTGCATATCCGCTGGAAAGAAAAGACGTGAACTTAAGAAATGAAATCTGAAAATAAATGAATATCATTTTTTTTATAAATTCTACTCGTGGAATAATTCATTAAAATCATGTTTAATTTAAGTTAAGAGGATTAATTTTGTCAGCTACAATTAGTAACCCCAATGATTTACCTGAAAAACCAGGTGTATATCTCCTGAAGGATGTTCAGGATGAGATCTTGTATGTGGGAAAGGCAAAATCTCTTAAAAAGAGGGTTAAAAGTTACTTTAAAGAAGAACTGGAAGATCCCAAAACCAGGGTTTTGATGCGTCACTTTCATCATATGGATTACCTGGTAACTGATACTGAGAAAGAGGCCCTTATTTTAGAATCTAACCTTATAAAGAAACATTTACCCCGTTACAACATACGCCTTAAGGATGATAAACGTTTCCCCTATTTGCAGATAACCTCTGAGGACTATCCTCGGTTGCTCATAACCCGTAGTGTTCGGGAGGATGGTTCTCATTACTATGGACCCTTTACTGATGTCACATCTGTCAGGAGTTTGCTGAAACTCTTAAAACCAGTGTTCCAGCTCAGGGATTGTAAACGCATGGATGGTCCCTGTCTAAACTATCAGATTGATCTGTGCCCTGCACCATGCAGTGGCCAGGTCACCAGGAAATACTACCATGAAAACGTGGAAAAGGTCAAATTGTTTCTGGAAGGCCGGCAAAAAGAGGTTATGGACCTCCTAAAAAAAGAGATGGAACAGGCAGCCGCAAATCATGACTATGAAAAGGCAGTGGTTATAAGGGATCAGTTATTCTCTCTGGACGAGGTTATGGAGAAACAGAAGATGGAATTTAACCGTAGCCTTGACCAGGATGTCATAGCTACTGCCAATGATGGGAAAATCGTGGTAGTGGTTGTTTTCAGAGTAATGAATGGTAAAATCATGGGAAAAGATGATTTCCTAATGGAAGGAGCCCAGGAAAACTCACCTCCTGAGATTTTGGCGGCATTCATCAAACAGTACTATTCCGGTCCCCGCCAGGTACCTGCAGAAATTCTACTTCCAGTTATGATTGATGACAGGGATCTTATTGAGAAGTGGTTGTCGGATAAAATTCGTGCTGGTGAGTACGATGCCTCAGATGGTACGGTTGATGTTGAAGGTTTATCTATGGATCCTAACACTTTTGCAGTGTCATTGAGGGTGCCGGATGAGGGATTGGAGTATCGTCTGGTGCAAATGGTAACTAAAAATGCCAGCATAATCTTAAACCATCATAAACAAGCCAGAGGAGCTTTACTCGATCTAAAAACCTATCTTAAAATACCCCGAATTCCACGCCGCATTGAAGCCTTTGATATATCAAATCTCGCCGGGCAGATGGCTGTAGCCTCCATGGTTGTATTTGAAGATGGTAAGCCATCAAAAAACCATTACCGGAAATATAAACTGGAAACACCCGGGCCAGATGATTATGGTATGATGCGGGAAGTACTAATGAGGAGATATAAAAAACTCAAGGACAAGGGAGAAACACCACCTGATCTAGTGGTTGTTGACGGGGGTCGGGGTCAGTTAAATGTTGCAATAGATGTTTTAGATTCATTGGGTATAAAAACAGGAGTCATAGGTTTGGCCAAAGAATTTGAACAGGTTTTCATACCGGAAGTTGCCATTCCACTTATCTTACCTTCCAACTCCCCTGCATTACACATCTTGCAGCGGGTTCGTGATGAGGCCCATCGTTTTGCAGTGAAATATCATAAAAATCTCAGAGACCGGAATCTTAAGACTTCTCCTCTGGATGAAATTCCAGGCATTGGACCCAAACGTAAAATGAACATACTGAGACATTTTGGTGATTTTGAATCAATAAAAAATGCCAGTATTGATGAAATAACAGAAGTTAAGGGAATACATAGAAATTTAGCCAGTGAAATATATGGATATCTTCACCATGCGAAGGATTGAGCATTAGTTTTATTATAATGTGATTAATCAGTAAAACTAATAATAAATCTTATAAGGTTCAAATTGAAAGATAATGTTAGAGAAATCTACATTACATATGAATGGGGAATGGAATGTCTGAAGTGAAAATCCTGATTGTGGAAGATGAAAGCATAGTGGCTATGGATATTAAACACCGGGCTGAAGGCCTGGGTTACGAAGTCACTGCCATAACACCCTCTGGAGAGGAAGCTCTGGAGCATGTGGCTGATAACCGGCCGGATCTGGTGCTGATGGATATTGTTCTCAAGGGAGAAATGGATGGTATTGAGGCAGCACAAAAGATAAGAGATGCCTATGATGTCCCAGTAGTCTATTTAACTGCTTATTCGGATGAAAGAACCCTGAAACGAGCTAAAATAACTGAACCATTTGGTTACATAATCAAACCTTTTGAAGATAGGGAACTTCACAGTGCAGTGGAGGTAGCTCTCTACAAACACCAAATGGAAAGTAAACTCAAAGAAAGTGAAAAATGGTTATCCACTACCCTGGAAAGTATTGGAGACGCAGTTATTGCCACTGATAAAAATGGTAAAATCAAATTTATGAACCCTGTAGCCAGCCAGCTGACTGGTTGGGATCATGATGCAGCCATTGGCCAACCATTAGATGAGATCTTCAAGATCATTCATGAAGAAAGTGGTGCACCGGTTGATGATCCAGTGGTGAAGGTGGTTGAGAATGATGCCATAATTGATCTACCCCCTCAGGTACTTTTGATTAATAAAAAGGGGGAACCGGTACCTATTGATGATAGTAGTGCCCCTATTAAGGATGAAAATGGGAGCATAATTGGTGTGGCTCTGGTCTTCCGTGATGTGACCCAGCGTCGAAGGGAAGTCAAGGAAAGAGAAGAATTATTGAAGGATAAAGCCCGGGGAGAACTTTCCAGTTTCATGGTCAGTGCACTGCCAGTATTTGCCTCTAACATCCCCCCTCAAATAAGAGATAACATTGCCCGTAGTTTTGCAGACAGGTTTGAGAAAAACATGAAACCCCTATTCCTGGAGGAAATGGAAAAATGCCAGATTAACAAAGGTGATAATGCCTTAGCTGACCAAAAAGTATTATTCCAGTGCTATCTCTCCTGGATCAGTGAATTCATGTCTAATCTGGGCATTGTAACTGATACGGACATTGAGAAGAGAAAAAGTTATCTGAATTTCGCCAACTGTCCCTGGACAAATGAAGAAAGTGTCAGCCCAATCTTTTGTTTAATTTGCAGGGCAATTGTTATACGTAGCTTCACATGGACATCCCTCCATGGACATGTGGAACAGAGCCAGTGCCTACTTGATGATAATGATAAATGCTCCTTTGAATTCATAATTTCATGGGATGATAATTAATATTTAGCACAAATAAATCAATTAACTACCACAAATAAATCCATTTAACATTTTAACTGGGGGTTTAATCTTTGGAACGAATCAAAACAGGAATAAATGGAATAGACCAGTTTACAGGTGGACTTCCCCGAGGGAAAACAATACTCATCACTGGAGATGCGGGTTCAGGTAAAACCATATTCGGTTTGCAATTCGCCCTAACCAGCTGCCAGCAGAACATTAAAACAGTTTACATCACCACAGAAGAAGATTCGAAGGATCTATTCATCCAGGGCGAAACTTTCGGATGGGATATCCGATCAGCCACTGATAATGGTCTGTTACGCTTCATTGAACTAGCTGGTATCCGGGCCCGAGTAACTGAGGCTGAAATCAGCATCGATGTGGGGGCAATGAAGGGTAATTTCTCTAAATTCTTGAAAGACCTCCCTGAAGACACAGAAACAGTTATAATTGATAATATTGGCAGTTATACAGCTAAGCTCACCCCCTATGAATTCCGTGATCGTTTTGACCTTCTGGTATACGAATTAAAAGAACGTAATATAACTGCACTCATCATTTTAGACAGTGCAACTTCAAGAGAATTCAACGAAATCGCCCTATTCTCCGTTTATGGTGCCATAAAACTCATGAAACGTGAAAACCCTTACACTGGCCGCAGGGAGAGGGTGATGGATGTGGTTAAAATGAGGAGCACCAAAACACCCACCCAGTTCATGACCTATGAGATAAACAATAATGGTATTGACATCATTTCTGGAGTGGAAAGTAAAGAATAAAATACGGGTTTTTGGAGCTAGTGATTTTTTCCTTGTGGATGAGAGTTCACGATTTCTTCTTAAAAAAGTAATAAATTGAACCGAAATAGTAGTTACATTACAGTTCTATGTAACTAATGTATCCTCTTTAATTCCACTCTATTTTTGTGAAACATAGGTTGTGGGTATGTTTGGCCTGCTGGTAGAAGTGTTGTTGTTAGAGTTGTCTTGAACTGGATTGCTGACTACTTGTGTGTTTTCTGGGTTTGTTTGTGTATTATCTGTTCCTGGTGAGTTTATTATTTTGTTCAAAGCCACTGCCCCAATTATTAACAGAATAATAATTATTAATACTATTACTTTGTTCATATATAATACACCTTAGATCGTATTCATCCAAATTTTTTATTTTTCACTTTTTGATTTATCTTTTATTCTTTAAATCTTTTAATTATTAATTTCCACCCTAAATTATTATTTCTGTGTTATGTTGAAATATTTGAACTGTAAAAGAAGATTTGGCAGGAAAATATAAAAATGACAAATTAAAAGTTAAAAAGTGCTTAAAGTCTATTAAGCACGGCTAAAATGAGTTTAACAGCATTTTCCACATCCTTGATATTAACCACACTCACTGGTGTGTGAATGTAACGTGATGGTGGTGAAATAACCCCAGTAGGGATACCTTCTCTGGTGAGGTGGATGGCAGTGGCATCTGTGGTTCCGCCTTCGCTAACTTCTAACTGGTATGGTATTTCTTCTTCCTCTGCAACCTGGATCAGTAATTCTTTCACCTGTGGGTGGGTGATGATTCCCCTTCCACTGGCATCGGTGAGTATTATACACGGTCCTTCACCTGCCTTGGCAGGAGCGTCTTCTTCCTTCATACCAGGGTGGTCGCCGGATATGGTAACATCCAGGGCCAGGGCCATGTCCGGGTTGATGCGGTAGGCGGCAGTTCTGGCTCCTTTAAGGCCTACTTCTTCTTGAACAGTTCCCACTCCATAGATGGTGGCATCGCTACGGGCTCGTTTCATGACTTCCACCATGATGGCACAGCCCACTCGGTTGTCCATGGCATTTCCCATTACTAGATCATTTTTAAGTTCTGCAAATTTCTGTTTAATGGTTATGGGATCCCCTACATTCACCATTCCTTCGGCATCTTCCTTGTTTGAGGCGCCGATATCGATGAACATATTCTCATATTGCACAGGTTTCTTCTTTTCAGCTGCTTTCATCCGGTGAGGAGGTTTACTTCCCACAACACCCAGTGTTTTTTCACCATTACTGTGGATGTACACTTCCTGGTTGAGGAGCATCTGGTCGTTTATTCCTCCCAGCTTGGAGAATTTGATGAATCCTTCTTTATCAATGTACCTTACCATAAGGCCTATTTCGTCCATGTGGGCGGCTAACATCACTTTTTTCCCATCGGGCTTCCCATTTTTAGTTGCGATGAGGTTACCCATATTATCCACAGCTAAGTCATCCACATGTCCTTTCAACTCTTCCATCATAAGATTGCGAACTTCATCTTCAAATCCAGATACACCAGATGCATTCGATAGTTTTTCTAGTAATTGTTTCATATATTAACCTCTCAATTTTAAAATAAAATGTAACAAATATAATATTCTAGGAATGTAATTTTCAATATTATTCACTAAAAATATAGTGGTATGATTAAAATGATTTAACCAGAATTAAAATTCCTATTAGGATCAGAACGATTGGTCCAGCCTGTTCCTGGAGGAATGTAAGTGGTATAACTCCCAGATTCACACCGTACCATACCAAACCTATTAGGATAAAACATATGCTGATATAGATGCCCCATTTATTTATATTTCTCTTTTTTTGGGGTTTGGCAGATTCAGGTTTGCTAATTTTTATATCTTCATTTATATCTTTATCCATTTTCAATCCTCTGTATCTTCTTTTAAATCTTTTAATGCCTTTTTGTATCTTGAATTTTATTTTGAGTTCATTTATGCTAGCCTGATGTTATAATTGTGTTTAGAAGTGTTCAGGGTCAAATTCTGGATAATTGGGTTGGTTAGGTTAGAGTTCATGTTCTTTTTTGGAGAATATCCTTGGGAGATGAGGGAGTTATAAACGCCGGTTAAAGCAGTGTTCTGAATTGGATCATTTTTATAATTAAGATTAATAAGTACAGTTATGTTTTGAGCTCCGCTCATTTGGATTGCGTCAACTCGTACTGGTAACATCCCGGGGGTTGTAATTCCCATTGCAGTTGTGGCATTTGTAGCTCCTAATCTGGTTGCAGTTGCAATGTTGTTCTGTTCATTTTGATCACTAACGTAATTTGCGACCAAAAGTACAACCAGCAGGATGAAAGCTAAAATAAGGATCAATTCTACAGATATTTGCCCCTTTTTATCCATGATAACCCTTTTCCTTTTTCTATTATTAATAATTTTAATAATTATTAGTTTAATATCCTTCTATTTGTCTTTTATAATTTAATTATATCTTGACATTATTATTAATTGTGTTTAAAGTCTGCTGTGAATTATAGTATTTTATTGGAATAAAGTAATAAATACAAAGTTATATTATTGAATATATCCAAAAAACTTAATAATATAGAATTATATAAAATAAATATCTTATATTTACCATATTAACAGGAGATGGACATTCTGAGGCTATTCAAAAGTGATTCGGGGGGCTTTGCATTATCCCTTGACCTACTACTTGCTCTTATTCCCATTACTATACTACTTGGTTTAGTGGCGGCTAATATGGGCAATATTATGTATGATACTCAGGATACCATTTATAGAAGTTCACTGGAACGTGTTTCAGCAGACACTGTTAATAGTCTTTTGAAAACATCAGGGGATCCATATAATTGGGAGACCAATCCGTCACAAGTAAATGTTGTGGGGGTTGCCCAGTATGATCCTAGTAGTAAAAAACCAATTGAGTATACACTATCTACTAAAAAGATGGCCATGTTAAAAAGTACTATTGGACAAACTAAGACACAGAGTATGATTGGTGATCAGTATGGGTTTTACATTACTCTCAGCCCATTAAATTCAACTGAAACTATTGTCTGGAACCTTACCAGTACTGGAACTCCTAAAGAAAGTGCTAAAGATATTGTAAAAATAGAAAGAGATGTTCTTTATAATCCTTTTAATAGTGATGTATTAACTTCAATTAAGAATGCAGGTCATGGTACTGGAAAACCCAAAGACTATGGTTCTGAGCCATTTCCCACTAATCAATATGATCTGGAAATATATGATTATTATATACTCATTTTCAATAGAGGAGTAACATCTACATCAGTTTATATCAATCAATATCAAGTTATGAGTGAAAATGATTTTAAAGGTCATGACAAGTATTCAAATTGGACTATGGCTATACCTGAAAGTTATTTAAAAGATGGAACAAACCTAGAAAATAATTTTTTATATTTGAAGAAGGTTGCTAGTACTCCTACTACTGATATGGATGCTTATGTGATCCGGGTCCCCAAAGGAACTCTACCTAGTGAAATAACTGCTGTTAATGCATTACCTCAAAGTTACAGATTCCAGTTTTATGCATGGACTAAGTGATTTAAATGGATGAAAAAGGTTTTATATTCACTGCTGATGCCACCCTGGCCCTGGTGGTAGTTATAGTATTTACTGTAACTGTGGCAAGTTACATCATGCTCCCTATGTACATGGGGCAGGAACACCAGCATCTGGAAGCACTGGCTGATAGTGCACTACAAGTTATGGAACAGGATGGAACTTTAGATTCCGCTTCTGTTGCTGCGCTGAGTAATTCTTCTAATGCCACTAATGAATCTAAGATGATTCTGAGCTCATCCGTAGACAATTTGATACCTAATGGAATTGGATACAGGTTAACCATCGATCCTGGAACACCCGTCTCTGTGGAAAGAGATTCAAGTATGAACACTAGCTATTTATACAATAAAGACACTGTCACCCGGGTAAGGGTTATTTCTGGACCACAAGAAGGATGGTGGGGACGGGCATGGTTTAAATCTGAGCCGGTTGAATTTACCAATCAACAAGTTAATCTTACTACCACTTCCTGGATATTCCACAACTGGCTTACCAACTTTTATCCATGGAGTCAAAGTGGTAATTTGAGGACATATTCCTATTGGGGTAGTGGAACTACTCCTCAGGCCATTAGTTTTACCATACCTGACGGGGCTACTATCTATGGGGCTAAATACTTACAAGGTTCTTCAAGTGATAACCGATATAGCTGGCCGACAACGAACCCTGCTTTTGGGACTAACACAGTAATAAATAGCAAGCCCGCACTTGTTGTTAATTCAAACCAATTCACATTTCTTAATAAGAGGGTGGATTCAAGTGAACTTATGTATAACTATCAAGGAAACATATCACAATCTCTCCTGAATCCTGGTTTAAATAATTTCTATGTTAATTTTATCACGAATTCTAATTATGATTATAATATGCCCTGGTTTTCTATTCTATCAACCTATGCCACGAATATTACTGTTCCAGTTAACGTGAGTACAAATAAAATTCCCTTCCAAAATGCCGCTGGTTTGGCTGTAGACAGATTAACTGACTTGGGAGCTGGTAATGGTTATGGTCGTATATACAACCTTGAAACCGGTCAGGTGACTAACCTTAATTATTTAAGAGAAATCAGTTGGAATGATATGTACAACCATGATCATTCCTATTCTGATGGCATCCCCTTTGTTATCACTGGTGTAAATGGTGAAGACGGTTCTGCAGTCTCTGTTGTTAAGGATGTTAATATCCCTTCTGATAACAACATTTTGGATGCTTATGTGGTTGTAAACAGCTGGGGGGCAGTAGATAATACACTGGTAGAAGTGTGGGATGATCAATCCAACGATTGGAGAACAGTATTCTGTTCCTTTGATATAGGTGAGGCAGAGTACAGTGACCTGTCTGATGGTTACGGTAATCTTCCCGGAACTATTTATATAGGGAAGGAACTAATGCAGGGAGCAAACAACAAGGTGAGAATAACTACATGGGACAATGTTCCCTCCTCTGATTATGACCTTGTTGGTCTGCAGGATTCTTACATCATGCTTTCCACCAGTGAATACAAAATAAAATGGGATACTTATCCATTTGACAGTCATCAAGCCAGTGATAATAGTGAAGTGCAGACTAAAGCGTTTACACTTACTGAAGACAGTCAGAAAGCAATGCTCTTTTTGGGTTTGGGACTTAACACTCGAAATGTCCGGGTAGATTATGGTAATAATCAGATATTATACCAGGGTTCAGTAGTACCATTCTCTCTGGATCTAGCTGCATTGGATGCTCAGAAGGGGTTCCATAAGATCACTACAGCCAACTCCACTGCAACAAATTATACTCTCGTACCTGGAAATTATCCTTTAAGAATTACAGTTACTGGGCCTAGTAAAGCATGGGAATCTGGTGATTATCAATCATTAAGTACAGGTACTGCTTCAATATTTTCAGGTACCCGGATTGGCGTAATCAATCCCCAGATTCAGAATGAATGGTCAACTGGTATGGGAAGTACTGCGGAAGAAGCTATGCAAAATGCTACAGCTAATCTGCTCGACAAATATCCTGGAGCTCAAAATATACATACTTCTGCTTTATTTGCGGGTAACACTCCTAATTCGGTCACAGTCCGCTTAGATTTATGGAATCAATAGGAATATGGTATTATGGATGAAAACGGTTACACAATTACTCCACTGGCATTTCTGCTCCTCATACCAGTAATAATCTTTGCAGTAGCATTTGGAGATATTGTAAACGAAATTAACCAATTTTCTACAATTACAATTGGTAGTGATGTTACAGGTGGTACTGTTTCATCCATTTACTCTGCTATACAAGATGGTGCCGGCGATTCCGGACGATATGCTGCTTACACTGCGAGTCGAAAAGTTATTGACGACCAACATTTTATGAGTGATAGTAAACTTTTCACTAGACAAGTGGTAACTCAACAACTTAATGCTCATGTCATTGATGCTTGCAGTAAACTATCCAAAGAAACAGGTAGGCAGATTTACATTAATAATGTACTAATACCCACTAATTTAACTAATACTACTTTCAATGATACTTTCACTGAAGAAGATGTCAATGTTACCCAGGTTGATCCTTATGGTAACGGCGATCCCTTTGGTTTTTATGTAGTGGTTAAAGCAGGCGTACCTATAAAAGTTGTACAGGAAGATCAAGTTTATGAGGGAACTCTACCCGAAATAAGAGGCTATGCTCCGATTATTGGTATTGAAGATCCTTATATATGGCTAAAAACTAGTTTCAGGAGTAGGGATGTTATATATGACTATCCTCACTATGAAAAGAATTATTTGGGAGATGTAGATTACAACTTTGATGATAATGTGACTATTACTGAGATCCAGTACTTGTGGGATTGTTTAAATGGAACTGATAATCCTCAAAATCAATCACTTTTACCACAATACTTCCCAGATCCATCAGGACTCAACTTCTTTGAAAGATTACAGGGAGCACAAATCAGCGGAGAGAACAATGAAACTCGTATGAGTACTTTTATTATAGGGAACCCACTAAGTGATGTATATAGGAGTAAAACAATCTCTGCTCTAGATCATGAGTATTTTGCGGGGGTAACAGGTTCAGGGATAACAATAAATGGATCTGTACCATTCAATGATCCAGCGGGTAAACCATTCTATCTTTCTACATACTACAAAAATTATTTTTCACTAGCAAATAATTATAACACGTAATCTTTAAAATTTAGGTGAAAAAATTGGGTCTTGACAAAAAAGGACAGGTAAGTGCAGAATTATTATTTGTATCTCTGATTGCCCTGATAATTATGGCAAGTATGTTGTCACTAATTGGAGGTGAATTGAACCAGTTAGAAACTGCAGATATGGGTAAGGCTAGAACTCTTGGAGAAAAGCTTGCAGGGGCTATTAATGCAGTTTATGTGGGGGGGAGTGGCTATTCTGCCAATTTAACAATTCCAGCAGGTATAACTGTTCCTACATCTCTTATTCGTGCAAATAACACGACAGATTCTGTTGATGTTGTGTATAATAACAAAACAGTTAGTGTTAAGGTGATACCAAAAGAAATCACTAATTTTAATATCGCTACCAGTACTACAACCGATAGAATAATAACCATAAAAAATGAAAATGGTATTATAAAATTCCAAGGGTATTAATATGGATCTAGGTGAGGGCTGGGAAAAAAAAGCACTAATTATAGTTGCTGTTGTGGTTTTTATACTGGTAGTATATGCGTATAATCCTTTTCAGTCCAAAACTAATGTAACAAGCACCAATGAGTCTTATACTCCTCCAGTTACATCTACACCAGTCAACCAAACTCCTGTTGTTTCTAACAATTCTAGCAATTTGTCTAGCAGTAGTTCAAACAATACTTTCCTTATATCTGCAGATCAGGCTAAAAACATAGCTGTAAGCCAAAATCCTGGATATAAGGCTTCAGAACCATTTCAGGGGACAATAGTGGTTAACCAGACAACTGTTGTTGTATGGATGGTTCCAATTTCCAAATTTGGACAGCCCTCAAAAACAGTTTATGTTGATGTGAATACAGGGAAAGTAGTGAACACAACTTGATACTTGTAACAATTGAATTGAAATAACTTTAACTCTTACCGATACTTCTAACCAGAGATGAAAAACATGGAAACACTATTTGTAATCATAATGATCATACTATTTTTCCTGCTCATGGCCTTTGTATTCTCTACTGCACTTCTCACTCCCCTAATTGGTAAAAAGAATTTCTTATTCGTTATTGGTTTAGGATTTGTGGTGGGTTTGATTGGTGGTGCCTTCTTCATAGCCCCGGTCTATGATGATCTCCCTGACATGGCCCGTGCTATTTACATGTCCACCAGTGACCAGCAGGAAATCATCACCATAAATATTTCCACGGACAGCAACGTTAATCAGGCCATAGAGACTGTTAAAAAAATCCCCGGAGTTCAAAGCGTTGAAAGCGGTGAAATAACAGTTAAAACAACAGGCATAAGTAGTGCCTGGAAGAGTAATCTGGAGTCACGTATACCCGTGGCCAATACCAATATCACATCAGCTAAGGTTATTTCCGATGACACCCTCATGGTACAGACTAAACCTGGAAGTGACCCCACAGAAGTTATCAAGAAACTCAAAAGCTGGCTGGTACTGGTAAGTGGTATAGATATTAAATTCAGCATAGTGCAAGTTAAATTAGTAGTGGATGCTTCCCAGGTAGATTCAGTCGTTAAACAACTCCCCCAGGGGGAAGTGGTGGTAACCGAGATCAACGGGCCTGTGGAGAAAGAAATCCAAACCCTGAAAAATACCATACCTGCAAAGAACAATGTGATCCTGTTCTGTGGATTCCTGGGTGTGATTGTAGGGTTAGCGGGAATGTTCATAGACACCATTACCCGGGGTTTTAAAGGCCTAAGGGATCGTTTACGCAAAAAGAAGGATAATTAATTATATTGATGAGTTTAATGTATTAATCTCCTTTAATTCCCAATTTTTTTATTAAATTGTAGTGATTATTTAGCAAATCCATTTTTTGGGTCAATCACTATAAATAACATACAATTGATCCTTAAAATAAAGCATTGATATTAAATAAAGAATTAAAACTTAAAAAAATGATTTATTATAGGATGAGATGATTTATGAACGCAGCAGTACTTTTTTCAGGTGGTAAAGACAGTACCATGGCCGCTTACAAGGCCATGGAAGATGGTTGGAAAGTAGAATATCTCCTTTCCATGCACTCTGAAAATCCCCATTCCTATATGTTCCATGTTCCTAACGTACACCTCACCCAGTTACTCTCCCAGGCCATGGAAATACCTCTTATCCAGGCTAAAACCCCTGGTGAAAAGGAGGAAGAATTAGAAGACCTTCGGAATGCTCTCTTAGACCTTAAAAATAGGGGCATTGAAGCGGTATTTACTGGGGCTATACATTCCGAGTACCAGAAATCACGGATTGATGGTTTATGTAAGGAAGTGGGATTAGAATCCCATGCACCATTATGGCACAGAGATCCTCTTGACTACATGCAGGAGATTATTGACCTGGGATTTAAAGTTATAGTCACCAGTGCATCTGCCGAGGGTCTGGATGAATCCTGGCTGGGCAGAATAGTGGATGAAGATTTACTGGAAGAGTTAAACGGACTTCATGAAAAATATGGTCTGCACATGGCATTTGAAGGGGGAGAAGCAGAAACACTGGTTCTTGATGGTCCTATTTTCAAAAAAAGACTCAATATTCTGGACTCAGAAAATGTCTGGGAAGTGGATAGTGGATATATGGTGATTAAAGACGCAGAACTAAGTGAGAAAGATTAGGGTATGGATATAATTTCACATAAACACTTAAATTAGGGTATAATTCACATTAAACACTTAACTTTTCTTTGAATAAAGTTGGATTATAAAAAAAATATGGATGTAAATCGAAGATTTAATATTCTCGAATGAGGTTTATTTAAGGGAACATTGACCTTAATGGGCACATAGCCAGTTTGCAAATTCTTCCACATCTGTAGTGGTGATTTTAACTTCTATTTCCCCTAGGGGTGAGAGATCATCATCCACCAGGTTGATCATACCGGCAAAGGCGGCTTGTTTACTTAAATTTAAATTAATGGTCTTCGATTCTTCATCCCATCCCTTAAGAATAATTTTCCGGGCAGTATCCCTGATCTGTCTTTTCTCCAGGAATTCTTTAAATGGGAAAAGACAGGAAGTATTTCCATTAACTGTAACACTTTCTTCAGCTATTAAAATGTCATCGTAGTCGAAGACATTGGATAGGGCCTCGATAACTTTGTCCAGATCCTCTGTTGGATGGACTGGCGCTTTAGCAACTATTTCGCAATTCATTTTTAAGGATACCTCGCACTGTGTTTTTCAGTTTACCTTTAGCACTCTCATTAACTACCATAAAATCAGCATTGGCAATTACTTCTCCAATACCAAATTTAAGTTCGCGCTGGTCTCGTTTCACCGCTTCTTTAGCTTCAGAAGAGTCATCGGATCTCATTCTTTTTTTAAGTCGAATATAACGGGTTTTTGGTGCAGAGTGTATGGCTATAACCTTAAATTGTGGGAAGTTTTTTTTGAATATCTGCACTTCCCATGGGCTGCGAATGCCTTCAATAAGGAATAATTGTGATTTACTATTTTGGGTGGACTTACTATCTTTGGTTTTATTAATTGAAGATTTTTCCTTGTGGGTTGATTTTTTAATGAATTCCACGCATCGTTCTGCTACCACAAATTCTCCATATTCCTGGCGAAGTTCCACTGCCACTTTTCCAGGGGGTTCATTTCTTCTCTGGGCTTCATTGCGGATGACATCACCCATCCGTACCACTTTCATCCCCATACTATCTGCAACTCTGGAAACCACGCTTTTACCTGATCCGGGCATTCCTGTAACTCCAATTACCTTCATGAGTCTTCATCTCTTTTAAAATATTGTGATATTAAGTTCAGTGAACTGGAAATATTCTCATCATTATCAAATTCATTTAATATCCCTTGCAGATCCTGCCGGGAACATCCTTTGAGCTTTTTTGTTTCATTAATCAGGAGGGGAATGGCCCTAACCACGTTATCCACAATGGTTATGGATGATTTTTTAGCAGTTCGTGATAAAGGGTTTAGATCAATGGTTATAACCTTCTTACCCGATGATACCAGTGCTTCTGCCCGGTCACCATCTTCCAATGGAACCAGAACTACATCTGCCCGGTGTACACCCTGGGGATGAGCACGCGACCTGGGGCCCTCCAATCCCTCAACCGGCAGGTAATCATCACCTTCTTTACCCAGAACATCTGTTGCCCCTGCATTTTTTAATACTTCCTCAACTTTCAACACACGCTGTGGAGTGCGGTAGAATAGGTTGATCTCAATCCGAGCCTTTAACAAACTGGCTAACTCCACCACATAATCTGCTGCCAGAACAGCAGTATTCCCATTAACAGATAAAACCGGACTTTCAGCAAGTAAAAGGGCAGCAGTTGCAGTTTTAATTGCCTTCCTTGCAGGGGGAGTTGTTTTTTCACCTATAATATAATCAAAAGCCTCGCCCCTACCATGGGCGATGAGGGCGGTGTCAGCCAGGATCCCCTCGTGGTACGCTTGGGCCATTTTATCCCTTAAAAGAAGGGAGTGATAACGAGGATGATTTGGTGAGATGTCATGCATATTCAATACTTCCATTAAATTTTGTTATTACTTTAGTAAAATGTTGGGGTTTAAGTTTCTTTTTTTAAGGTTAATATGAATTTATTAGAGTAAACTAATTTATAATAAAAATATTATTCAATAATTCGTGAAAATCAAAAATAGGGTTTAGATTTTGTTAACAGTATTCATCACACTTATTGGTTTATTGCCACTGTTACTAAAAAGCTTTTTTTCGGTCTTCAGTTGCACTGTGTCACCATCTGATGCACCATAATCATTTTCTACTACATATATGTCTGGTTTGACATTGGAACGAATATCATATTCTACCTTCACATAGGCCATCTTTTCACCGGTTTCAATTACAACTCCATAAGTGAAGTCGCGGTGGTAACGTATCCTGAAGATCAAATAAACTAATACCACGGCGATTATTGCAAATATGAAGATGGTCAGTGAAGGGAAGAAACTGAATGAAAATGCCATGACTAAATTACTGTTAGTACCAGCCAGTACCAAGATAATACCCACTACTAGATACATCAAGAAAAAATCTCGATAAGCAGGGAATTCTGGGCCATACATGACTTTAACCCTGTTAAATAGGATATAAATAATGTAACCTCCTATTAAAATTCCAAGGATCCCATAAAGAATGATAGAAAAGAAATTAAATAGGTATAGGACAGATATAATGAGGAATCCTGCTGATAACAACTGAAGACGAAATATGGTATCTTCCTTTTCCTTGGATGTGAATGGAGTTGATATAAGAATAACGTCGGATTTTTCATTGGTTTTTCCAGCATTAGGGGTGATGGGGGGGTATGATGATTCTGTTGAAAAATCTTTTTTTTTGTTAGAATTGGTTCTTGAAGTTTTTTCATCAATTCCAAGGTTTTCCTTAACTTTAGAAACGTTTCCTTTAATGTTTTTAGTGTCTATTTTTTCTTTCACACGTTCCCGGTTGATGTTACCAAGTTTTTGGGGAATTTTGGGTATTGCTAATATCACTGCCCCTAGAAGTGAGAAGAATCGTAATATCATGTCTCCTAATTTATTGAACATTATATTATTACCTCAAAATTTAAGTTAAGAAGGTCACGGTTATGTTGGTAGGATTAGAAGTTTCACTAAGAGGCCATTCTATCTGTGTTTCATGCCACCCTTTACCAGGAGTCGGGTTTATAATGGTAATTGAGTAATCTACACTGGCACTTATGGTTTTATTTTGGGAAGACAGCTCGAGTGTTTGATTAATGGTCTTAGTGTTATTATCGTAAATTAAATTCATATTTTGGGGCATATAAATATTAAGTGTACGTTTGGCACCAGGGCCATTGGCATAAATTAAATTAGCAGCATTTGCAATGCTTTGCACTGCATTTTTGGTGTCAGATGATGTGGAAACATCCATAGTAGCGTTAACAGAGCGGCTCACTAATGGTATGGTAACTGAAGCCATTATAATTAAAATCACTACCAGGAGAAGTAAGTACTCTGCAGATGCCTGTCCTTTGTTTTCCATTTTAATCACTCTGATTATTATTATAATCTATAGCACATGATCATATAAATATTAGTACAATACTTATGGGCTCTGGTTATAAAATCCTGATGATTATTACTGCTGGAAATGTTAGAAGGGTTTTTATTAGGAGTATTATGGTTTGATCTTAATTGGAATCATAAGTCTTCACAATCTTGATGGTTTACATCAAATCGGCAAGTAATTCTTGATCTTTATCAATTAATACTCAACTTATTAATAATATTAATCAATACCTAAAATCATTAATACATGATCCAAATGAGGATCTTCTGTAGTATGTAAGCCAGATCCCCGATGAAAAGGGATATTATGAGTCCGATTAAGATGGAAGGGGCAAAAGGCACTCCTTTTTTCACCCGGAATTTGTTGGAAATCTTACCATCCTGGTGTAGTTGCTTTAAAAGCTGGATATCCTCATTGGACAACCCTGCAGCCAGAGTTCCAACCAGACGCTTACCCGGGGGTGCAGTGAGAATGCTGGGATCCTGTGTTTTAAAAGAATCTTTCATTTTATCTGTGAAACTCTTATCATCCACTAATACCTCATCATTATCACGTTGATACAGATTATAAGCAGGTATCATCCCTTCCTGAAGTTCATCCAGGGGAATATCATCTTGCAGTGCTTCCCGGCTCACAGAAGTTAAAAGTTTTCGTACAATCTCTATGATGATTATGGAAATGAATAAAACAACAACACTGATAATGGTAATTTTAAAGTTATAGAAGAGAGCTGCAACAGTGATCAGTGATACCACCACTGCCTTAACCTGGTTAGGTAATTTGGATATTAAGAGGGATAGAATATAGATCAAAATTAAGGAAATTATTATAATTTGAAAACCCACTTGCTGGGTTATGAGGAAGGTGATGTTCACTGCCGAGGTGATAACCAGGGTCAGGACGATGTTTTTCCGATAATCCTTCACAGGGGATGTTAATTCACTCATGAGGTGCGGTTTGTTTTTGGCCACCACATAAAAAACATAGATCAGGAGAAATGGGAGAATGGACAGGATACTGTTAATGATCACGGTTAGGGGGAATGGATAAATTCCTTCAACAGGGAAAGGCACCTGGAATACTTCATATGATATTAAGATAGGGTTGAAGGGAATGAGTGCTGCCAGGGCAGTGAAAAGCTTCACATCACCACCAGCCCAGGCACCCATCTTCCAGAACAGGTAACCCAGAGCAAATATCACCCCGGTGACCACCAGACAAACAATTATAATCCATAATTCCCCCAGCATAAATGCATAAATGCAGTTTAAAATTAGGCCAATAGCTATGAGGGGAAAGGTCAGTTTATTGGGAATAATTCCCCTTTTAAGATCAGAGTAACTGGCGTAAAGACAGGCAATTATGGCTATGATAACAGTGATTAGGGGGATGTCAATGATCATTTGATTCCTCTGAAAGTAAATCTTACCCTTTAGTTTCCTGTTTTTTGCTTATGATTTTCCAGTGCTGCCCTTAAAAATGATACAAAGATAGGGTGGGCATTGTTGGGTCTGGATTTAAATTCAGGGTGGAACTGGCAACCTAAAAACCAGGGATGATCCTCTAATTCTATCATTTCCACCAGGAAATCATCGGGTGATGTCCCTGAAATAATCAGTCCTTTTTCCCTAAGAACGTCCCTGTAATCGTTGTTTAATTCGAAGCGATGTCGGTGGCGTTCACTGACCTCATCTTGGCCGTAAGCATCATGAGCCATGGTTCCTTCTTTAAGTTTGCAGGGATAGGAACCAAGACGCATGGTCCCGCCCATATTTTTAATCTTTTTCTGTTCTTCCATCAAGTCAATAACTGGATAAGGAGTTTCCTTGTCAAATTCAGTACTGTGGGCTCCTTCAAAGCCCTCCAGACGTGCGAATTCAATGACCATGCACTGCATTCCCAGGCAGATTCCGAAAAGGGGTACATTATTCTGGAGAGAATAGCGTACTGCATCCAGTTTTCCAGATATTCCTCGCTCACCAAAACCTCCCGGTATTAAAAGGGAATCAAGATGGCTTACTTTCTCTTCATCAATGGTGTCCTCTGCCTGTATCCATTCAATGTTAACTTTTATTCCCAGATTGGCAGCGGCGTGTTTTAAGGATTCCCTGATGCTCATGTAGGCATCTTCCAGTTCCACATACTTACCGACGATCCCCACGCTGACATGGTACGAATCCTGTTTCAGAGATTTAACCACATTTTCCCATTCAGCCAAGTCCTGTTCACTTGCATCTATCTTTATCCGGTTAATAATGTATTCTCCAACGTTTTCCCGGTTGATGATCAGTGGAACTTCATAAATTGATGCTACATCAGGAGTGTTAATCACAGCTTCCCTTTCCACGTCACAGAAATGAGCTATCTTGTTTTTAAGGGGCTGATCAATGGGTAATTCTGAACGGCAGATAATCATATCTGGAATAATACCGGTGCTCCTGAGTTCCTTGGTACTGTGCTGGGTGGGTTTAGTCTTAAATTCACCTGCAGCCCGCAAGTAGGGCACGTAGGTTACATGGACGAACATCACATTGTCGTGTCCTTCCTCATTTCGAAGTTGCCTCAGGGCCTCCAGGAATGGCTGGCTTTCAATGTCCCCCACAGTTCCCCCCACTTCCACCAGGACCACCTCAGCCTGGCTTTCACGGGCGATCTTACGCACCATGTCCTTGATCTTGTTTGTGATATGGGGAATGATCTGTACACAGGAACCAAGGTAATCCCCCTTACGTTCATGATCAATAACCGAAGAATAAACCTTACCCGTGGTTATATTGGATTCTCCTGAGAGGTTAACATCCAGGAAACGCTCATAATGTCCCAGATCAAGGTCGGTTTCCATACCATCCTCGGTGACGAAAACTTCACCATGCTGGTAGGGGTTTAAGGTACCTGAATCCCAGTTAAGATAAGGGTCAATCTTGATGGCAGTTACATCCACACCATAAGACCTTAAAATTCTACCAATAGAAGCTGCTGTTATTCCTTTTCCAATCGAACTTACCACACCACCAGTAACCACTATATATTTAGACAGACAAACCATCTCCTTAAAAAGATTTTAAACATTGTGTTAACAGTAACATTATAAACATCTAAAGAGCATTAAATGGATTTAATACCTATTTTAACACTCTCGATGGACTTAAGACTTTGTTCCCGGAATATTTACCCTGATGGGCTTACATAATGAAAGTCAAATAGGAACATCTATGTATATGTAAATATCATTAAAAAAGATTCCGAAAGAGCATAATGATCTTCTGATAATTAAGGGATTTCCCTAAAAATCAGGGAGAGTACAATTTCAGTACTTTTTCATGAGCCGCATATTCCTGACGATCTTCAAGGGAGGATAACTCTTTCAGGTCATATTTTCTCTCCAGGGCCTTTAAAATAAGATGATCCGCTAGATGCGGATTTTTAGGTAATAATGGGCCGTGGAGATATGTTCCGATGCAGTTCTGGTAAATCATGCCTTCCTCCTGGTCTTTGCCATTGTTACCATAACCCACAATTACCTTTCCCAGTGCCTGGTGATCATGGTAGGTGCGGCCTCCATGATTTTCAAAGCCCACCAGTGTCTCTGGACTAAGTTTCAGGCTGTTTTCAATGATTATGTTTCCAATAAGCCGTCCTTCCTCACTACGAGTATGGTAATCAAATATTCCCAGACCAGGAACATCATTTCCATCTGCATCAATGTATTTCTCACCTAAAAGCTGATACCCGCCACATATGGCCAGAACAGGGGCGCCATCTTCAATCAGATCTCCCATTACCCGTGTGTACTTTAGGAGATGGGAGTAAACAATATTTTGACCACGATCTGAACCTCCTCCAATGAAGAACAGATCACCATCAGTTAAGGGTACTTCGTGATTCATGCTGAAACTTACCACTTCTACATTGATACCTCTCCACTGGCAGCGCTGACGTAGGCTGGTTACGTTACCCAGATCCCCATAGAGATTCAAAAGATCAGGATACATATGATATATTTTAAGTTCCATGGTTATTCCCATCAAAGTTATTTTGTTATAAATAAGTTATTAATGATAATTCAAATTCTAATTTATTATGATGAGTTTAAATTCAATAATTTAATTGATTCTCATTACATGATTTAAACTATTTTTCATGTGAGGATTTTTTTGAGATATCTAAAAGGATTTTTTTTGATGTTATTCTAAAAAATATTTCATTCAAATCCTCTCATCGGCCTGGAAGTTTCAGATTCTTTAAATATTCACGAATATGTGACATTTTCTTTCCCGAACCTTCTAATCGTGCCAGTACCAACTCACGACCCTGGAATACTGCAGTATAGGTTGGTAGAATATAAACTATTTCCACATCTTCATTTAAGACCTTCCCTATGGCACTGTCCATATTATCATCTACTTTCACCAGTTCCACTGGCACCCCAGCGTACTTGAGTCGGAGTGCAATATCTTCAGCCCGGCGACCAGAACAGTAGATCTGGTTGATGTTCTTCACATTACTCATTTTTTCTACTTCAGCATCCCATATCCAGGACACATCCTTACCATCAGCCGGGTTGTCGTTAAGCACAAATAACATTGATTTAGCACGTTCATCCAGGGAAATGCTGCTTATTGTCTCACTGAGTCCAATGGGATTTTTAACCAGGGCGATTTTAACGATTTTCTCAGGGAACTGGAAATTCTCCATCCTGCCCAGATGATATTCAAACTCTTCAATGGAACGGGCAACATTCTCCAGGGGAAGACCTACCTCCAGGGCAGTGGATAATGCCGCGCAACAGTTATAGGCATTATATATCCCCTCGTAGGCAAAGGTTATATCCTGCACTTCCTGATCCTTATTTTTAAACTGGTAATGATACTGATGGTCCTGGTAATCTATCTCCGTTATCTGGTAATCATGATTCGGGTTGGAAAAACCGCAATCAGGGCACTGGTAACCGCCTAACTGGCCGTAATTATAATAATCGTAATCCAGATAGCTGCTGCAGGCTGGGCAGAACCGTGATTCAACAATTCCCTGCTGAAGGGTGCTGTACTGGTTTTGGGTCACCCCATAATAAATGTTCTTTTTATGTAGTTTCCGGAAGTTTGAAACCAGAGGGTCATCTGCGTTAAGAATTAATGTTGTATCCAATGGTTCCAGGGCTTCTAAGATATCCTGGAATGCTTTTTCAATCTCACCGTAGCGATCAAGCTGGTCCCTGAAGAAATTAGTCACCAGGACGTAGTCTGGTTTAACATGTTCAGTAACCCTTTCAAATGAACCTTCGTCCACTTCGAAGACTCCCCAATCATACTCCTTTTTCCGGTCATGTAAAAATGCACTTACCAGTCCCTGGGGCATGTTGGCACCCCTAAGATTAGATAGAACTGAAGGGTATTCCTTCTTTAAAATGTGGGTGAGGAGGTTATTGGTGGTGGTCTTACCATTGGTACCGGTGATGATGATCTTATTCTGGCAGCGGTCATTTACCACCCCTAAAATATCAGGATAAATGGTCATGGCCACTTTACCGGGCATGGCACTGGCACTACTTTTAAGAATTTTCCTGAGAACGAAAGAGGCTATTTTACCCGCTGCCACTGCAGAATAATATCTAAATCTTGGATAACTTATGCTAAATCCCACCTTTATTAAATTACTATAATTGTTTTGTTAGGTATATCATACCATATTTTATTTTGTCTGATTATGGTCTTATTTGGTGATCCATTAAATAGTTTTAATTGGTAAATATTTCTATATTTTCATATTCTTAGAAAAATAGTTCCTCTTAAACAGTTTTTCCACGTCTTGCATACTCTATGAAAAATTTAAGGAACTTATAACCTTCCATGATCTCATTAGAACTATCTTTAAAACTATCTAAAACAGACACTTCATTGTATGCTTCTGTTTTATCAGCTTCGCAACCAGGGGTGTACACAGCATAGGGAACTGGATCAGAAGTATGGGTTCTAATATCTATGGGTGTGGGATGGTCTGGTAACACAGCCAGAGCATAATCATCCAATGAATGGAGTTCTTCTCTTAGTTTTCCCAGTATGCGTCGGTCAATGCGTTCAATGGCCATTATTTTTTCCCGGATATCACCGGCATGACCCGCTTCATCAGGAGCTTCCACATGAATAAAAACCAGATCATGATCTTCCAGGGATTCCAAGGCATACTTGGCCTTACCACAGTAATCCGTGTCATAAAAACCAGTAGCACCAGGGACATGGACATTGGTTAATCCAAGGTAAGTTCCAATCCCTTTAATTAGATCCACCCCAGTAATGGTTGCACCTTTAAGGTTATATTTTTCCTTAAAAGGAGGTAACTGGGGTTTGGGTCCCTGCCCCCACAACCAGATCATGTTAGCTGGATTTTTATCCGATTCAACTCTTTTTTCATTTATGGGCTGCTTTTCCAGGACATCTGAAGATTTATACATCAATTCATTCAGTTTCACAGATAAAGCGTCTAATACACTATTATCTCCTTTTAAAAGATATTCCTGGATGGGTTCTCCCACCACGTCATGTGGGGGTGTTGATTTAAGTAAAGCAGCATCTTTACCCTTATAAATGAACAGGTGGCGGTAGCTGGTTCCCAGATAAAATTTCCCGTAACGGAAAAAGGATTGATTTAAGCTCTCAATAAGCTGTGATGCTTCAGCAGTGCTGATATGCCCTGCGTTGAAATCAGCTAGAAGGCCATTTTCCTGAGTTATGAGATTACAACGGAATGCTACATCATCTTCTTTCAGTTGGGCTCCGATACTGGCGGCTTCCAGTGGGCCCCGGCCAGTGTAATATTTTTTAGGATCATAACCCATTATGGATAGATTGGCCACATCTGATCCTGGTTCCATTCCCTGGGGAACAGTTGCCAGCATGCCGCAGGACCCGTTCTTTGCTATAAAATCCATATTGGGGGTTTCAGCTCTTTGAAGGGGTGTTTCTCCATCCAGTTCTTTTAATGGTTGGTCAACCATTCCATCCCCAATAACAACAATGTACTTCATTTAAGTAATCTCCTTTAATCTCTATTAATATTAGGCTAATAATACACTAATCAATGTATAGCATGCCCCGGATAATAAAAAGAATCCCCTTTTATTTGGAAATCATTTTGGGAAATTATTATAATCAATTCAATTTATTCCCATTCTGATTTGGTTATTCCCATTTATTGTGTTAATTTAAGTATTCTGACAATTTTACCAGCGTAGATATTAAAAAAATTTAAAAGGGTTTATTATTTCCTTATTTTCCAAATACTTACTATATCGCTGAGGATGGCAGAAGCAGTCTCCACGGATCCTGCGCCTTTACCAACCACAGTGACATCATCTGCCAGATCAGTTTTAAGGGTGGCAACGTTAAGAGTGCCCTCCACTGCAAATGGAGACCCTTTAGGTACCAGGCGGGGTGATACTTCCAGAGCATCTGGTGAAGCTTCACCAATAAGTTTTATTAATAAACCTTCCTTCTTAGCCAGAGCTATTGATTCAGCAGTTATCCTGGATATTCCTTCCACTTCCACATCTTTAAGAGTCACTGGGAGGTTTAAAACAGAATTAGCCAGTATAACTATTTTGCAGGCTGCATCAATGCCCTCCACATCCTGGTAGGGATCAGTTTCAGCAATACCCATTTCTTGTGCTTCAGTAAGGGTTTGTTCATAGGATGATCCTTCATTGGCCATCCGGGATAAGATGTAATTGGTGGTTCCGTTCAGGATTCCGTATATTGATTCTATACTACATCCAGCCAGGTTTTCATGGGCGAAATTGATAATGGGCATGGCACCACCCACTGATGCCTCGAATTTAAATTCGACTTTATTGGATGTGGCACAATCTGCAAGTTCCTGGAATGATAGGGCAAGAGGTCCCTTATTGGAGGTCACAACGTCTTTACCATCTTCCATTGCCTTCAGGATGTGGCTGCGGGTAGGTTCACCATCATCAATATCAGTGGGAGTAACTTCCACCAAACAATCATATTCAACTTCTCCCAGAACTTTAAGACTGCTTAAACCATGAGCACCGTATTCTGGGTAAGATGAGATTTTGCCTGTTTCGTTCTTGGTTTTAATGAGTAATTCTTCATCCAGACCATCTTCTTTAATGGCAGCCCCGGAACGATCAGTTACCGCAACGATCTGGGGATTAAGATCATAGTTACTCTTCAAATATTCTTTTTTCATGGATAGAACACGGGCAACTCCCTGTCCCACCGCACCAAAACCTAAAATAATAATTTTCATAGGATCACCTTTCACTTTCAAGACTCATAATCCTTTTAAACTTCATTAATAACCAGGAAGCCTTTCTGATCCCCAATTTCTTTGATATTTTTGAGTACTTCCTTTTTCTGTCCGAAATCTGCTTCCATAACGATCTTGGTGGCTGAGTTTTTAGGCTCATCAGACATTTTAAGATCCAGATCAGCGACCCTGACACCTTCCAACTGGTTTAGGAGGGTTACTGTGTCCTTTACATCTTCTTCCACAATATCTCCTACCAGAACAGTAGTGATCTGTTCCTTCCTTAGAACACCGTCCACTGCCATTATCTGAATATCTTTAGCTTCCAGAGCACCCATAACCCGATCAAGGGTTTCTTTATCTCCCTCAATAGTTATCTGCACCGGAACTGTTCCTCTTTCGGTTTTAACATCTCTTTGATGTATAACGGCCACTATGTTGGCCCCTAACCTTCCCATTGGTTCGAGGGCTTCTAATAATTGCCCTGGAACATCTGGCAGATCCAGTACAAGGTTAAATCTCATTTTACCCACTTTCCTTTCTCTGCAATCAGGTTACCCTCTTCGTCTACATGGGCGTTGCGCATGATCTTTGAAGAGTTTTTATCCTCAGCACAGTCTTCCCGTGATAAATTAACGTTGTCAACCATGTAATGGGTTTCTTCCAGTTCAGGTATGTTTTTCAGGGCTTCAGAAAAGCTTTGTAGTATCTCTTCGGCCTCTTTTTCAATCTTCAACTTTTTCACTCCCAAATTAATCAGATTGCCTTCTTTAGATTATCTTTAGTTTATTCCATATTATCAGATATTCCATTATCACTAACTTGTAAATTGAACAATCATTTTTCTATGGATTTTTATATTAATCATCTATAATATGAATCTAAATGTCTATAAATTTAAAGGATTTTTTCAATTTTTCCATATATTCCTGGTCTTTTAAGACCTTTTTTCTGAGGATTTTATGAATGCCCGATCCGTACTGTGCGGCCTTTTTAGGTCTTTTAACAATCTCAGGGGGCACACCCATCTGACTGGCCACTTCCCTGAGGATACACTTGCGCAGTTTGTCATCAGGGCCACTTATCTTATAATACATAGGTATATTCATGGCCATATTTATAATTTGGAAGTCAAGGTAGGGAACCCTTAATTCCACACTGCTGGCCATGGTTACTTTATCATCACGTTCCAGGTTCACATGGTAAAGATTCTCCACATCACTCTGGAGGTCTTCCTGGGCCTCTTCACCCTTCATGTGGTAAAAATCGAGGTAACGATGATATCCTGCAAAGAGTTCATCTGCGCCCTGGCCCGACAAGATCACCCTGTGGCCCTGTTCATGGGCCATCTCAGCAGCCAGGTAGGCGGTCATACCAACCCCTAATTTCATGACATTCCACTCTTCTATGGCATTTAGTACGAGGGGAGTGTATTCTCTCACCAGTTCTTCATCAACCGTTTTAATGTGAAGGGGAAGACCTATATCATCAGCAACTTTACTGGCAAAGACCCGGTCTGGAGAACCCTCACTCCCCACGGCATATAATTCAGTTTCAATCCCCAGATCAGCACATAGCACTGCCAGGAGAGTGCTGTCAACACCTCCAGAAAATAATATTCCTACCTTATCCAGGCCTAGGGTTCTTTTTTTCACGGATTCTCTGATATGATCCCTTAAAACCTTTTTAAGATATTTTTTATCTTTAAGATGTTCATTATTTGAGGTAACTTGAGTAATTTTGGAACACTTATGTGACTCATTTTGAGACAGGGTTTCTTTCCAGGAAGACCAGTTTTCTTTCCAGGATAATCTTTGTGGTAAAAGTACTAACTCCTGATTGTGTAACATGAAATTGGGTGGTAAAGTATGTGTTTTGTTTATTCCCGCACACCACAATGCCTTTTTTTCAGATGCAAAACCAAATAAACCATTTTCCTCTCCATAGTAAAGTGGTTTTACTCCTATTGGGTCTCGAACAGCCACCAAATCTTTACCATCATAGGCAGCGAAGGCATAATCACCATCAAGGTGTTCCACAATCATAGAAATGGTTTTTAATAGAGAACCAGTGTAGTGTTCTGTTATAAGGGCTAAAACCACTTCAGAGTCACTGTCAGTCTTAAAATCATAACCTGATCTATTTTTAAGCTCAGAATACAGTTGGGAATAATTGTATATCTCCCCATTACAGACTATGATAATTTTCCCCTTTTTCAATGGTTGGACAACTTCTGATCCCACAATAGACAGAAGGTTGTGGCCCAGTCCAATGTTACCAGGGGGTATGGTCAAATCTTTCAGGTTGCCATGAGATATTTTACCATCTACAAAAACTCCAGATTTGTCAGGTCCCCGGTGTTTAAGGGTTATTAACATATTATACAGTTTGTCACCGATATTCTCACCGATGATACCAGTTATTGCACACATAACAAGTAATCCCACAATTTCTTAATGAATCTATTTGAATAAATGATTTCTTTAATAAATATTTTTAATTTTGATAAAAGTTTCTGGATTTGTAATGACTCAAAAATCAATAAAATAAGTTTATTTCTAAATTTAGATAGTATTTATTATGTGGATGTTTTATTTTAGGTCTTCAATTTATTATTTTTAATCTTATATTATCTATTATTAGTCTCTTATAATAGATTTTCCTCTTCATGATTAATCAATTTTATTAATGCTGCATACAAAAATTGAGATTTAATTATAGATCGCATTTAATTCATGGCAAAAAAATAAAAAAAAGGGAAAATAAGTTGTTTTTTTACTTCCTTTTTGACACGGATATCCCGGCGAAGATCATCAGTATCGCCATTAATATCCCACCAATGGGTATTCCTGTAGTTTGCATACCAACAGTTTTTTCTGATGTGTCTGATGATGTTGTGGGGTTGCTGGAATCAGTGGTTGTGGTTGGATTTTCGGGATCAGATACTGAATAAGGTGAAACTGAAGCAGTTGCCCGGTTGTTGTCTGGATTTGGATCATAGAATCCTGAAGCCAAATTAGGGTCTGGATCAGTTATAACTGCCTCAACAGTCATCTGAACATTTGAAACCATAGCTTGCATTATTAAATGCATAACAGCCATTGTATTCGTAGCCATGTAACCAATACTCCACAAACCGGTGGTTGAATTAAATGAGCCATTGGTATCATCAGATACGTAGCGAAGTCCTGTAGGTGCTGTGAAATACACTTTAGCATTAGGTGCATCGTCAGGCCCATAATTGTGTGCTGTCAGGGTAAACTCAACAAAATCCAAATATTTTGGATGCGTCTCGTTCACATTTATAGCAATACTAAGGTCGGATGCTGGTGGAATGTTGATGGTGGTGTTGGTTTCGTTGTTAGTTGAGTTTTGGTTGTAGTTGGTTCCGTTAACTGTGGCGATGTTGGTTATGCTTGTGTTAGAGACCATTACTTGTGCTAAGATATGAAGCACAGCATTGGTGTTTTTTGCCAAGTTACCAATGGCCCATAAACCTGTGGTGTGGTTGTATGATCCGTTGCTGTCGTCTGAGATGTATTGTAGTCCGGTTGGTAGTGTGTCGGTTGATGTTACTCCTGTGGCGTTGTCTGGTCCGTTGTTGTGTATGGTTATGGTGTAGGTGATGTTTTCTAGGTATTCTGGTGTGGTGTTGTTTACGGTTTTGGTTATTGTTAGGTCGGATGCGGGTCCTACGTTGATGGTGGTGTTGGTTTCGTTGTTGGTGTTGTTTTGGTCGTAGTTTGTGTTGGTTTCGTTGGCGATGTTGGTTATTTGTGTGTTGGATGTGATTACTTGTGCTAGGATGTGTAGTATGGTGTTTGCGTTGTTGTTTAGTGTTCCTATGGTCCATATTCCGGTTGTGGGGTTGTATGATCCGTTGCTGTCGTCTGAGATGTATTGTAGTCCGGTTGGTAGTGTGTCGGTTGATATTACGTTGTTTGCGTTGTCTGGTCCGTTGTTGTGTATGGTTATGGTGTAGGTGATGGTTTCTAGGTATTGGGGTGTGGTGTTGTTTACGGTTTTGGTTATTTCCAGGTCGGATGCGGGGCCAATAGTTACAGTCACAGAATCATGATCATTATCTGGTTCCAGGTCATGTTCTGTTCCATTGATAATGGCAACGTTGGTTATTTGTGTGTTGGAGGCAATGACACGTGCCACAATATGTAACACGGCACTAGCACTGCTAGCCAGATCACCAATGGTCCAAACACCAGTTACAGGATCGTAGGAATTGTTAGAATCATCTGATACCCATTCAAATCCAGCAGGTAACTGATCAGTCACCTGAACATTGGTAGCATCATCCGGTCCATAATTATGGGCAGTTAAAGTGAACACAACTTCATCCATGTAATTAGGAGTCAAAGAATCCACTACTTTATCAATTCCCAGATCAGCTGTTCCTGCATCTAAACCACCTAAAGGCACACTTGCTTCTGCTTGGGCATGGCCCAGGGTCAGGGTTAATAACTCATAACCTGGTATGATGTTAAGAAGCTCAATGTTTAAAGCATCCCCTGAAGCAAAGGCATGAGTACCGTCAGGAGAAGTAACTTCTGTCTCATCACCCAATGCTATTCTCAGCACTCCTGGAAGTTCTACAACTCCGCTTATTCTAAGCTGGTCTAAAATACTTATGCCGAGGAGTTTTATGTCAGCTACAGTCCAATCATAGATTGCAGAAGCTCCTCCTGGTTCACCATTGGCAGTTGCGGTTGCATGAACATCTAAAGCATTTATTTCAAGTAATCCGCCAAGAACTAATATGTTGGCTGTGCTTCCAACACTTGAGGAACTAGTCAAGGCGCCAGTATCAAAATCGGGTGTTACGCTGCTATCTGCATTTATAACCCCCAGATTTATGATCTGGATTAAATTCAGTAGGCTCAGTTGTAGAGATACTAAACTGCTCCCTCCACTTGCTTCTGGGGGATTGGTGCTTGAATCAGCAACTCCAACTAAAGCACCTACATTGAGTCCTAGTAGTTGCAATAAGCTGGGTAAATTGGATGGAAGTATTCCTCCAGTCACCAAACCCTGATCACCTGTTGAATTCACATTCAATAAACCGGCGAGTAAATCACCGGTGAGCAACCTGACTTCCAGAGATATACCTTCACCTTCACTGTAAGGTATTACTTGGCTATCAACCAAGGCACTTGATTTTCCTGCGTATATGTCCAGTAAAATTCCTGGAATCGCACCTACGTTTAATACAAAACTTGAAGCATTGCCACTGTAAGCTGGTAAAGCATATAACCTGAAATTCGCAGTACCATAAAGATTGGGATCAGATGGATTGGATGCATTGGGGGTTACGGTTATTTCTTTAGAGTAGGATAAATAACCTAACCTAATTGCCGCCACCTGGAATACCGTTCCTGGATTGATGAAGTTTACCTGATATGTGCCATCAGCTCCAGTTATTGTTTCTGCCATTAAATTGTCACTGGTATCCCAGACCCTGATGGTAACTCCGCCCAATCCAGTATCTGAACCGCTTTCAATCACTGTTCCAGATATTATAGGATCTATGATCGATGAATCACTGTTGTTTTCATCAATTTCTGCTGATGTGTCGGACTGGATCCCAGAAATATCTGCAGAAGAATTGATAGGGGTATCACTTGAATCTGCAGCACTGACTGCACTGCAAAGTATCGCTGCTAAAAAGAATGTTAGAAGAACTGCTCCATGTTTTTTATACTTCACATTTGTCACCTCCTTTTTTGTTTCAAATAGAAATAACTGCCTTAATGGGGTTATTTCAAATGATAATGCACCTGAGTTTAAGATAAGTAAAATGGGGTTATTAACTCTCAATTTACATATCTGGTAACTCATAATACTAACTAAAGTATTATGCTTATCATGTCTTAATAATATTCAATAGTATTTAAATATTATTATTTGAAAATAGTTTAAATTCGTATAAAACTGAGCGAATGTAGATTTATTTTCTGGGATCAAACAATAATCTATTTTAATGTTTATATTGGGTAAACTATTAACTCAGGGTGTGATTTGCCAATTAATAAGTCCTTGAATTAAGAATTAAAAACCATTAAAGATCCAAAAAAAATTACATTTTTTAATACTTAACTTGGTGATTGATCATGAAATTTAATTATTAGTATGGGTGATTAACCCGGTAAAAAGAAATAGAACTAAATTTTTAGACAATCTTTCATGTATTAATAATGATTTTATGAACAGTCTTTCATGTATTAATAATGATAAACATAACCACGAGACATGGACTTAAAAAACAATTTTCTTTGGATATAACAAAAATTAGATATAAAAACAAAAAAAACAAGTAATTTCATTTTCTATTTTCTAAAGGCAGAATATTCATTCTAAAAGAAGAATATTCTCAGAAAAATTTAAACAGTGACACCTCATTAACTATTTTTATTCAACTAGGTGAGATGACATACAGGCGTCACAATCAGTTGGCATTTTTCCTTTTTCTTTGTGTAACTGACAGAGAATCTCATCAGTCTTCACTTTTCTACATATTTCACAAACGTGTGGTATTATATCCCTTTGAGTATGTTTTCCTTCCACCAAACCCTTGGCAAATTCTTTGATAAGGTTCTGGGTTTCATCATTGAATTTAATACCGTGTCCTCTTTTATCACTGATGTACTGAGAAACTGCGGGTTGAGTTATATCTAAAAGTTCAGAAATCTCCTTTTGTTTCATGCCCAGATTCAAGAGTTCCTTGGCCAGTTCAGATCTTATGGTGGGGATAACGTACCACACTACTATTTCACATGGAGGTCTCATTTTAATCACTATTTCCCCTTTTTTTTACTATTTTTTTTAATCATTTACTATTTTTTTTTAATCCTTTATTTTTAACTAAAATCCATTTTAAAAGATTTTTTGATATTTATTTATAATTTTAAGGTTTTCGCTTAATTTTAATGATTTATGTTTATTTTTAAATGCAATGTTTTAAATGTATGTATTAATGTGTATTATACTGATTTTTAGTATGAAGCGTTGTAAATGTAAGTAATATTTTTTTTAATGATTAGTTATATCCCTGCTCCTTCTGAAAAAATTTCTTCCATTTCAGTTTTACGGCTTAATAAACCATTAGCCTTCATCACAGTCGAGGTAATTCCCAGTTCTTTGATCTGGGCTTCCATTTCATCCTGACGTTTTAAAAGTAAGCTAATAACTTCGGCTACAGGGTCCGGTAATTCCCCATGATCTAAATCAATGGCACATTTACGTTCCTCCTGAACCACTCTTCCAGGAATACCTACACAGGTTGAGCCAGAGGGAACTGGTTTCAAAACTACTGATCCTGCACCGATCTTAGAAGCATCACCAATTTTAATGTTACCAATGATCTTGGCCCCAGAGCCTATAACCACACCATTTCCAATGGTAGGGTGTCTTTTTGTCTTTTCTAGACTGGTACCGCCCAGGACTACTCCCTGGTAGATCAGTACATCTTCTCCCACTTCTGCGGTTTCACCAATTACCACCCCCATCCCGTGATCTATAAACACTCTTCTGCCAATGGTGGCACCGGGGTGTATTTCGATCCCGGTTAACAGGCGGTTGATGGTTGATGTGAATCGACCTAAAAATAATAGTTTGTGGTTCCAGAACCAGCTGGCCAGTCGGTGGAACCAGATAGCATGTAAACCAGGATAGCAGAAGAATATTTCCAGAGTGCTTCGGGCGGCAGGGTCCCGCATACGTACCATTTCCAGGTCTTCTTTTATCCTTTCAAACATTTACTTTTCCTCCTGTTTAAGTTTAAATCTAAATTAGGCTTCTTTTTTTAGAAAAATATAAAAACAAACATTCAACGCTTGATAATTGGCATTGAATTGATTATTTTTACTTCTTTACTATCTCTAATTTATATTTGAGGAATCGTGTCTTCGTAGGTTTTGTAAATCTCTTCGAAAACCCATCCAACACTCAGGTACCGTTCACCGGTGTCAGGTAGTATAACCACTATCTGTTTGCCTTTGTTTTCTTCGCGCTGGGCAAGTTCTACTGCCGCACGGGTGGCTGCTCCTGATGAGATACCTGCCAGTATTCCTTCTTCCCGGGCCAGTCTTAATAGGTAAGCTCCGGCATCTTCATCTTTAATGGGAATGACTTCATCAATTAGGTCTGCCTGGTATACTTCTGGCACAAATCCGGCACCGATTCCCTGTATTTTATGTGGTCCTTTTACTCCAGTGGATAGGACTGGTGATGTTGCTGGTTCAACGGCAACTGCTTTAATTTCAGGTTTCTTTTCCTTTAGAGCTTGTGCGAGACCGGTAATGGTTCCACCAGTACCCACTCCGCCCACAACAATGTCTACTTTTCCATCGGTGTCTCTCCAGATTTCCTGGGCAGTGGTTTCCCGGTGGATTTTGGGGTTTGCCGGGTTTTTGAATTGTTGAGGTAAGACTGCGTTTGGTATTTCTGCGGCCAGTTCTTCTGCTTTGGCTACTGCTCCGGGCATTCCATCTGCACCGGGTGTTAAGACTATTTCAGCACCGAAAGTTGCCAGAAGTTTTCTTCTTTCAATGGACATGGTGTCTGGAATAGTGAGTATTAATCGGTATCCTCTTGCTGCAGCTACAAATGCCAGGGCAATTCCAGTGTTCCCACTGGTAGGTTCAATTAAAACTGAATCAGGAGTTATAGCTCCTATTTCTTCCCCATGTTCTATAAGTGCTACTCCAATTCTGTCTTTAACACTGCTGATTGGGTTGAATGATTCAAGTTTTACTAATATTTCTGCATCTAAACCTTTGCTAATCTTGTTTAACCTGACCAGAGGTGTATTTCCAATGGTTTCAGTTATATCATTTGCAATTCCTCGTGTTAATTCTGGTATTTTTACCATTTTTTCACCTTTTATTTTATATAACTCCACTTATATAACTATTGTTATACAACTTAATTAAAATAATTAATATAACTATTGTTATATAACAATTGTTATAATTTTCTTTATGTAAACATTTATAAAGGTTTTGGTTTTAACATTATTTGATAAAAACAAAATTATTCGCTTTAATCATAAAAAAGAAATTTTTATGGTATAATTTTGTTTTAGATTGGATTTTACGAATCTTAAAGTGTTTTCCTTTTATTTTATTGTCTTTGAGCTAATTTAACTTCATTTAATTAAACACCACTTCCTCCAGACTGTATTCCATCATGAGATACTTTTTCTTCTCGAAGCAGTCTGTTTATCCATGAGGATGCCCAATCTGCAAGATCATCCGCTTCGAATGGCTTGGGGATGTATGCATTCTTGTTTTCTATTACCTTCCTTGCAAGTTCCCGGTATACTTCGGCCTGTTTGGAATCAGGAGCACCTTCAATTGTTGTGACCCCATCCAGTTCACATCGGGTAACGATAGGGGAACGGGGAACGTATTCAATAACTTTGGTGTCTGTATTTTCACTGAAGTCATCTATCATATCTCTTTGGGATGTTTTAGTTATTGAGTTAGCAATTATACCTCCCAGTAGTGCGCCACCGCTACCTGAATATTTCAGTATACCCTTAAAAAGGTTGTTTACTGCGTAAATTGCCATGTAGTCTGAAGATGTAACTGTGTACACCTGTTCTGCGATTCCCTGTCTGATTGGAATGGCAAATCCTCCGCAGACAACATCACCTAAAACATCGTAGATAACAATATCCGGATCGTAATCGTCTATTATCCCATTTGAATCCAGGAGTTCTATTGCTGCAATAATACCCCGGCCTGCACAGCCGACACCCGGTTCAGGACCACCTGCTTCAACACAGTGAATTCCATTGTAACCTTCATGTATTAAATTGCTCAGATCATGGGAACCGCTTCGAATGGTATCCATAACTGTGGGTATTGGTTTCCCGTTTCTGAGGGTTGTTGTTGAATCATTTTTTGGGTCACAGCCAATTTGCATCACATTGTAGCCGATATCGGATAGAGCTGCACTTAAATTAGAGGTTGTTGTTGATTTTCCGATACCGCCCTTTCCGTATATTGCAATTTGTTTTCTTTTTGTCATTTTAAACCTCCTTTTATAAATTATAGTGAATTTAAACTCACATTTTTTGATGGATATTCTAGAGTTTGTATTACTTAAATCGTTTATATTTCCATTAAATTTATCTACAAGTCTATTTTGGATTTTTAAGTTCGTTTAGATAAGAATGAAAGGTGGATTATTTCTAAAATGTCCATTGACATTGAATTTTAATTGAAAACGTATCCACCAATCTTTTTTTATTTTTTTTAGTTCCACTTAACCAGCATTGTTTTATAACATGTTCTGATGAATTGGGCTTCAAAGTGGGCCAACAAATGAACTCACAACATCTTCCACTAAGCGCAGTCCTCCATCGTAACCTGCATAGTTATGTACCAGTACCGATTTATTGAAAACTGGAAATGCAGTGGTTATATGAAGTGCTCCAAAGTCTTCCATTGCTGTTGGTGCCTCCAGTGAACTTGAGAAAAGGAACTGGAATGGTCTATCCTCTAGATTTTTCCTTATTTTGTAGGTATCACTTTCAAAGACAATCTCCGGTTTAACCACAGTGTCAATATTGTCCAGTATCTCACGTTGGATATTTTTTCGATATTCCTCTGGAGGATTATCTGTAATCTGAACAATATCCGGCAAGTAACCAATTTCATTGGTGAGGAACTTGGTTATACTAACCGCAGTATTACTGTCTGCAGCCACTGCAAAGTAGGAGTGAGGGCGTACCAAAATGATTGCATCACCAGGATACTCCATGTAACGGTAAGTCCAGCTTTCTTCTTTGCTAATGACTTCTTCAACCGTCTTTAAAGGCACATCCAATTTTTTAGCCACTGTCCTCAGGAATTCAGCAGTTTGTTTTGCACCAACTGGGACACCCGGGAAGGTAATGAAAGGTGTTCCAAATTTTTCTTCGAGTTTTTTTACTACCCTGTGACCATTCCAGGGTGATACAACTAGGTTGTACTCTGCTGAGGGTATCTTCTGGATATTTGAAAGTCCATCTTCCTCGGTGAATATGATATTTGCTTCAACACCAATGCTTTCCAGGAGTTTCTTAATGGTGGGAAGTTCTCCTTTCCAGAAAACATGGTTGTAGGGCACAACACCGAATATGTTCACCAATTTCTTTTTCAGGGGTTTTTCAGTTAAAAGCTGGTCTACGATTGCTTCAAAGAATAATTCATACCCTTCATATGAATTACCACTAAATCCCGGTGCGTTAACATGAACTAGGGATACTTTGTCCCGGAATTCGTTTACAATTGCATCAACATCGTCACCTATGAGTGAGGGAACACATCCAGATATTACAACGAAGAGTTCTCCATTGAAGATCTCTGTTGTGGACTGGATCAGGTTTCGGAGTTTTCCTTCACCCCCAAATATAACGTGATCCTCAACAAGACAGGAGCAAGGGGTACTGGTACCTCCTTCGTTACCACCTGCTCCCTGGCCTCCGGCATAAAGGGTTCCAAAGAGCTGACCTACTCCACATCCCGCTCCGGAATGTAAAATCGGCACACCTCCACGAATTCCTAAGGTGGTTCCATAGGCTCCAGCTAAGGAGCAACTAAACCTTGGTGCTTCCAGGGTGTGTTTACTGGGATCTCCGTTTATATGGATCTGTTTGGATTTAGTCTCTTGTTTGGATTTTAATTCATTTTCGTTCATGTTTATTTCCCCTTTTCAAGGTAGTACAGTGGGTCGGGTTGTTCATACCACCAATCCTTATAACTTCTTGGTGTTTTTTCACTCAGTGTTTTTTGATAGGACTTGTTTTTAAAGGACTGTAACAGGAAGTTACCAAATGCAACTGCACCAGCATATCCACTTTGAGCACTCCATGGATCTGGGTCTCCTCTTAAGGAGTGTATTCTAGTGACATTGTTGTCACGTTCCCATGTACCCCCCTGGAATGGGCAGGTTAATGTTAGATCGGGATCCAGATTAGTGGTGACATTGGCCTGTTCTGCGGCCTGGAATGTGTTTACCATTATATCAAAGTCACCGATTTTTTCTACAATATCATCAAGCTGGTCAATCAGAAGGTCGTCAAAGTCCTGGCTCATGGCAGCTGGAGCTTGAAGTCCTAGTTCATCGAAGAAGGGCAACTGGTTCACTAACCTTCCCTGACCAAGAGATCCTAAAATTCTTACCTTTTCACCATCTTTACGTAATTTTAAGAATTCTTCCTGTATTGCCTCCATTTTAGGTACCCATATTTCGTGTTCTTCTGTTATGAGCTCCTCAATTTCCTCTTCTTTTCCAGTGTACTTCCCGATCTCGCGTAACCACCCATCAGTATTGGTTATTCCAGTTGGCGATGGGTAAAGGAAGTATGGTACTCCATATTTCTTCTTAAGACCTCTTGAGATGTAATCTGTGTAGGTGGGGCAGATCGGTGCGGTTAAGGCTGCTTCTGAGAGTTGTTCAAACTGTTCAACAGTTGCAAATTCAGGGATGAAGTTCACCCTCAAACCAACCTTCCCTAAGAGTCGTTTTATTTCCAGTCGGTCCTGCCAAGTGTAGGAAAGCATACTAGCCACATTTACCAGATCTTCTTGCTTTTCCTGAGGTTCCTTTACCAAATATTTTAGTACTGCGTGCCAGAATGCATCATATCCAGTTTGCACCAGTCGTGATCTTACCCCTTCACAATGGATGGGCACGATTTTGGCATTTACTTGTGATTGAACTCCATTTACAGTCCCTTCAATATCTTCGCCAATAATTCCAGTGGTACAGGAAGTCAAGATAAAAATTGCTTTGGGTGAATATCTCTGTTCTGCCTCCAGTATTGTTTCTTTTAACTTTTGACCCGCACCGTAAACAACGTCATTTTGTTGTAAGTTGGTTGTAAGCCAGTTAACCTTGTACTGTGCAGGTCTACCTAACTCAACTGGTACACCTCGGAATAATTCTCGGTAACCAAGTGCTCCTGCAGAGCAACCAACTGGAGCATTGAATATGACAACAGCATCACGTATCGTTGTAACCCTGTTTGAAAGGTAAAAGTTAAGCACACAACCTCCTGACTGCTGGAATTTTCTTTCAGAACATTTAACGTTTCCTTCTTTGGCGTCTTTTAAGAGTTCGGATGCTTTTCCATAGTACACATTAGTACCATGGGCTCGATGCTCCCGGTTAGGGCATGTGTTTTTACTGAGATCGATTGTCTCATCTTGGCTATTTTTATTTGGGCTCACTTTTTTCCTCCTATTTCCCGTTTCATGGTTTATACAACGATGAATGATCAAGAGCGGCTAAAAAGATCTAATAACGATCGTTATATAACAATTGTTAATTAATGATCTAATATAAATAGTTAACCAAAGTTTGTCACAAAACTAGTCAATTTTGTTTCTAAAAAAATAGATTTTACTATACAGTTAATCATTCTGTATTAGGGAATACACTTTTTCCAGTGCATCTTCAATAAAAACAGGCATAATCACGGGCCGAACTCCTCTATTTAACAATTTTTCCCGGGCTCCAGTTCCAATCTGACTCACCAGCAGGATATCACAATCTGAAATTAAATTGATTGTCTTTTCTTTTAAATCAGGATCTCCCCCGCATCGAGGGTCTGTTTCCCTAAGCTCAATGAATTCGTATTTTCCATTATCTTTTATTTCAAATATCAGGAATTTCTGAGCCTTTCCGAAATGCTGATTCACATGCTTTCCATCACTACTGGCTGCTGCTACTTTTATTGACATTTAATCACTTTGAATGGTATTTACAGAGTGTAATTTATCTTATAATTATCTTTTATATGATAATCCATTAATTTGGTTGTTCTCAGTATATCACTCTGTTTTCTCTTTTTTAAGTCCTGCCAATTGTTTTAATGCATCTTCAATAAATGTTGGTGCTATGTAAGGGTCGATGTTGTTTTTTAATAATATATCAATAGCTCCCGGGCCAATCTGGCTGGCAAGTACTGCTTGGCAGTCAGATATTAATTTAACACTTTCTTCCATGGATAATTCACTATGTCCTTCCACACTGCAGGCGGGTTTGTTTTCCCTTAGTTCCAGGAATTTATGTGTTCCATCCTCATTTAACTCGAAAATCAGAAATTGTGAAGCCATTCCAAAATGTTGGTTGATATATTTTCCATCGCTACTGGCTACTGCTATTTTTATGGGCATTTCTTTTGTCACCTTTATCTATGATAAATACTCTAATTTTATTTATACAATTATAGTTTATTTCCATGTATTCCCCCATTTTTAGGGGAATTTCATAAATCCAAAAGTTTTATATACTAATTTTTATAAGTTAACAATAGTTATATAACAATAGTTATATAAAGTAGTTGTACTTACCTGAAGTATAACTTCTACAAAATAAATCAAAAAAAATATTGGAGGAAAAAAATGCCTGAAATAAAATTTTTATCAAATCTAGCAGATCTAACTGGAGAAAAATCCCTGACAATCGAGTATGATGGCTTAATATCTGGGTTGATCGATAATTTAGATAATAAACTTGAAGGAAAAGACTTTAAAACTACTATCACTGGTGATGAGGGTGAAATAAAAGATTTCGTGAAAATACTGATCAATGGAAATGATATTCGAGGAACTGGTGGTTTAAGCTCTCCAGTAAAAGATGATGATGAAATAGTTATATTCCAGACCCTGGCCGGTGGTTAAATTTGAATATCGGGTATCTTTCCACTATTTATCACACATCATTTATTATGAAAAGTCCAGATAATAGATTTCTTGATGGAATAACACCTGATATTAACTGGACTCTATTTCCAACAGGCCCTGCAATGATGGACGCCTTTAAAACTGGAGAAATAGATGTAGGTTACATTGGACTTCCTCCAGCAATGATTGGAATTACCAAAGGACTGAAACTCAAATGTGTGGCTGGAGGTCATGTGGAAGGTACCGTGATGATTTCTAAAGATTTATTCTCTTCTTTTGATGATCTGAGGGTCGTTAGTAAGGTATTAGAACAGTTTGAAGGGGAAACTATTGGGACTCCTGCACAAGGGTCTATTCATGATGTTATAATACGGGATCTCATCCATGATCTGGATATATCCATCATTAATTATCCCTGGGCAGATTTCATACCTGGTGCCATTGATAACGGTGAAATAATCGCAGGATTGGGCACTCCTTCCCTGGCCACAGTGGCCTCCCGTGAAATTAATTCAAAGATAGTAATTCCACCAAACAAACTGTGGCCCTATAATCCCAGCTACGGGATCGTGGTAAGAGAAGAACTCATAAACCAGGCACCGGAATTTATAAACGATTTTTTAATTGCACATGAAGCTGCATGTAATTTCATACGCAACCAGACCCTTGAAGCTGCGGAAGTAGCAGCAGGTGAGCTGGGCAATATTGATGTGGATTTCGTACTGGAAACCTTCCAGATTTCCCCAAAATACTGTGCCAGTTTACCTGAAGAATATATAAAATCCACCATGGATTTTGTCCCGGTCCTTGGAAAATTAGGGTATCTGGAAAAGAAAATAAAAATGGAAGATATTTTCGAGTTGAAGTTTATTCAAGAGGTTCATCCAGAACCTTCGCACTACCATCCGTCTCGTGATGTTCCGGGTTTAGAGAAATAATTTCCTGATCAAAAAGTGTTAATTTATTGGCCAATCCCCTGAAATAGGGTATGTACACTCTGTGAAGAGTTAAACGATTTGGATTTATATTGTTTTCACCCAGGACTCCTTTTAAGTGTTTTACTTTTTCTTTCATTTGGGGGTACATGAGATCATCAGGATATTCCCCTAAAAATATGCCATCGGCACCTTTTTCGAAGGCATATAAAATGTGTTTAGCCATTAAACGGTTTGATGATGGGAGTTTGATTATTCGGATAGATTCCGGGTAGCTTATCTTGTTAATGCCCATGTTATCTGCTGCCAGGTATCCCACACTATCCAGGAAGGTGAGTATTATGCGTTCACCCCTTTCTTTTGTTTTAAGAACACCGGAAATAATGGCAAATAATTTTTCATCAGCATTTCCCATGATGCTAATGGCTTCTTCAGGGCACTGGGAAAGGCAGATACCACATCCTTTACAGGCAATAGGGTCAATGGCCAAGTTATCTTCCTGAACATAAATGGCCTTGTACTTACAGATATCCATACATTTTTTACATAGATCGCACTGGGAAGTGTTAATGGTGGCCACGAAGGGTTCTACCTCAAGGTTGCCGTTCATCAGTTCTGCAACCTTAGCCGCAGCAGCGTTAGCCTGAGAAACACTGTCTGTAATATCTTTCGGTCCCTGGGCAGTTCCGCAAACATAAATACCCTCAACATCAGTGTTAACCGGTTTTATTTTTGGATGGCTCTCTCTGATGAACATATCTTCGGTTAAACCCACATCCAGTAATTGTGCTACTTGCCGGGTGCCTACAGAGGGTTCCATGGCTTCAGATAAAACCACCATGTCTGTTTCAATTTCCAGTGGACTGTGCTCAAGGCTTTCTTCTACCCTTACCACCAGGTTTCCATTTTTCCGGGTAACTTCTCCTGCTCGGCCACGAATCAATTTAATACCTTTAGTCTGTCCGTATCGTAAATATTTTTCATACATTCCTGGAGTTCTCATATCAGTGTAACAGATTATGACTTCAGTTTCAGGATAGTAATGTTTAATGACATTGGCGTGTTTCATAGCCACCATACAGCAGACCTTGGAACAGTATGGGTTTCCATCTGGTTTTTCATCACGGGAGCCAGTGCACTGAATCATAACCACCCTTTTGGGTATCTCGCCATTGGATGGTCGCAATAATTTCCCTTCGGTGGGACCGTTTACACCCATGATACGGGCCAGTTCCATTTGAGAAACCACATCTGGAAACCTCCCATATCCATATTCTGGTCTTTTACTCAGGTCAAAACCTTTATGACCGGTGGCTATGATAACTGAGCCCACATTTATTGGTAAGACTTCTGTTTCCATTGAAAAGTCAATGGCATCCATTTTGCATGTTTCCTGGCATGCTCCACACTGTATACAGTTTTTATCATCAATGGTGTACACATCAGGAACTGCCTGAGGGAAAGATTTGTATATGGCCTTGCGTATGGTCATACCTTCATTCCAGGAGTTGGGCACTTCCACCGGACATACTTCTGCACAGCTTCCACAGGCAATGCATCGTTCTTCCTTTACAAACCCTGGTCTTTTTTCCACTATTAAATTGAAGTTCCCTGCTCTACGTTCTGCCCTTAAAAGCTTGGTTTTGGTTAATATTTTGATGTTTTTGTTTTCTACAGCCTCGTTAACCAGTGGGTTTAAAAGACACATGGCACATTCTTCTGCCAGCTTTTCAGGAGAAAAGACTTTACCAATTTTAACCATGGATCCGCCAATAGTGGATTTTTCTTCAATGATCCGTGTTTTTATTCCCTGCCTTGCCAGTGAAAGGGCAGTGGTGATTCCAGATATCCCACCACCAATAACTGCTGCACTCTTTTTTGTACGTCGCAGTAATGGGGTGATGGGTTCTGAGTATTTGGCTTTTTCAACAGCAGCTGCTGTTAATGAAATAGCTTTAGCTGTGGCTTTCCCGGTGTCTGAGTGTACCCAGGAGCACTGTTCACGGATATTGGCCATTTGCATCAGGTAGGGGTTTAATGGTTTGACATATTTCTGGAATGTCTTCTCGTGGGTAACAGGGGAACATGCTGCCACCACCACCCGGTCAAGATGTTTATCTATAATGGAATCTCTGATGAGTTTACGGCCATTGATTGAGCATAAGTTCTCGAATTCTTCCACTACCGTGGCATCTAAGGATGAGCGGAGTTTTTCCATGTCCACGTTGTCTGAGATGTTACCACCACAGCGGCACAGGAAAACACCTACTTTAAGATTTTCCTTGGCAGGGTTTAAAGCAAAATCATTTTCATTCACTTAACCAATCTCCTTTCAGGGTTGATAATTAGGGAGTAATAAAATATTTTAGGAATAAATTTTTTCTGAATAAATCAAAACAATTATCTTATGAATCTGGTTTATTTAATTACTGGTAGGTTTATTCATGTATTCATATAAAATACACAACTATTTTATAAAGTTAACTATAGTGAAGTTTAATATAATAAATATATTTCCATCATTATATCAATAAATTTGAAATTACAATTATTCTAGCTCATGACGAAGTTGAAATTATTAGCTCATGAAGTTGAAATCAGGAGTTTAATTAAAAAATAGTTATTTAACAGTTTATAGAGCTTATATTCCTAACCGAAGACTATTTTTGTGGTTACGGTTGTTCTCCGGTTAGGTATATAGCTTAATGGCAGACATCACATTTCATCATTATTGAATTTTATTTGGAAAAATAAATATTCATCATAACTCTTCTCATTTCAAAATGGATGATACATGACAAGGCAGAGGATGATTTTGTATTGAAAGAGTGGTCATGGTGATATTTATCCCAACATTCCCTGGGTGAATGGTGATAATATAGATTTTTTCACCCAATTTGGGAAATAATCCATCATTAGTAATACATTTGTTATCTACACATCGTAAAACACCTCTTGAGGAGATATTAATAGTTGAGAATGGATTTTATCTTTTTTGGATTTTATCATTTATCTACAACTACACATTTTTTAGCACCTTACAAGGGGGCTTTTTCATCTTTAAAGGAGAAATCTTATTTGTATTAATTTTAATCCTTGAAGATGGTCTACTATTTTTTTATACTTAATTGAAGGTCAGGGTAATAAACGACCGTGCGTTTGATCTTTATAACGATCGTTATAATTGCCCCTAATATAACAATTGTTATATTCATATATAAATCTATCGATTTAACACTCTAAAATTGGAAAAATTGATGGATAATCAGATTAAGAAATCGAAAACTATTTATATTAAAATTAACGATCGTTATATTGATGATTATAACGATCGTTATGAAATCGTGTATAATCACCACCACTGATGGTTTTTTATAAAAGCATCAGAAACCCAGAACCAACTAAATTCAATGTAAATAGTGTCGTTTGGAAAAAAATCTGCACGTAAAGTATTTGGTTGGAACATATATTCAAAAAACGCACGAGGAGGTGTATATAGATGGCTAAAAGTTTCATACTGGTGGATGCAGAAATCAGCAAGATTAAAGATGTTTCCAGTGAACTGGATAAGACAGGTTTAGAAGTTTATCCTCTGTTTGGTGACCATGATTTCATTGTTATCACTGAGTTCGGAGATTCAAAAACCACTGCAGATAATCTACTGGAAAAAATCCACCCCATTGATGGAGTTGTGAAAACCAAAACTTTAGTCGGTTCAGATATTTCATAAAATGAAATATATGCTATTATGTAATTGGAATAAGCCGTTTAAAAAAATGGAATATGAGGTGTTTATTGGAATGGTGATATTAGACCATCAAGATATTTGAACCATTAAAAGTATACGATAACCTATGATTGAAAATCATAAATTAATGAGATCATAATTGATTTAAAAAAATGAAGTCGAATGCTTATAACGCAATAAAGGCTTATATTTGTGAATATCCCTTAGGGGGTGCTAAAAAATGTGTAGTTGTAGATTAAAATGAAAACGTCCTGCCAATCTTTGTATATAAAAAAATATTTCCAATTGGGGTTAATGCAACCTTATAATAACCATACCCATTATAAGGACCCCAATCTGGAAATAGGATAATGGAGAAATCCTTCGGGATTTAGGGTCCAACTTGAAGGTCAATCTCCATTATTCTCCCTCCTTAAAAAAATTCTTTTCCTGCTAATTTCACTATAATTCCAGATTGGGCTGATTTAATTAATAATTATTGATAAAATATCTCATTTTGAGGAAATTATAATTAAAAATTAATATAATAAAGTTATAACTTAAGCACAGCATCTTCAATTCTTTTTAAACCATCCTCCAGAATAGACCGGGGAAGTGCGAAATTCATCCTTACAAAACCACTACCTGATTTTCCAAAGATGTACCCATCTTCAACTGCTACTTTTGCCACATCCCTCATGAAAGTTCTGAGACTTTCATTATTCATGCCCAGTTTTCTGCAATCAAGCCAGGCCAGATAAGTCCCTTCTGTTTCAATTATATCAATCCTTGGAATCTTCCTTTCAAAGTATCTGGTTAAAAATTCAAGGTTCCCCTCCAGGTACTCCAGCACCTGTTCCAGCCAGTCATCACCCTCCCTGTAGGCAGCTTCCAGGGCAATGTAACCGAACAGGTTAGGCTGGGGTACAATTCCATCCATGGCGTTTAAAAACCCATTCCTGAGTTTTTTGTTGGGAATTATAATGGATGAAACCTCCAACCCTGCCAGGTTAAATGTTTTACTTGGGGACATACAGATTATTGAGTTTTCCTGAAACTCAGGGGAAATAGTGGCAAAAGATACGTGTTTTCGGCCTTTAAACACTATTTCGCAGTGTATCTCATCGGAGATCACTATTCCTCCATTTCCAATGACCGTTTCTCCCATTTTAATTATTTCATCCTGTTTCCAGAGGCGTCCTACCGGGTTATGGGGATTGCAGAATATAATTGCTTTGGCACGTCCCTGCCCATGTGATCTTTCTTTTCTGGATTGGAATTTACTTTCTAGGTCAGAGTAATCCATTTCATAACGACCATTGACCAGTTTAAGGGGGTTACTTGCTATGTGGCAGCCACTATTTCTAACCACTGGAAAAAAGGGATGATAAGCAGGTTCCTGGAGTACAATTTCATCTCCAGGGTGGGTGAGGGAACGAACAGCAACATGAAGTGCAGGCACTACACCGGGGGTGAATACCACCCATTCTGGATCTATTTCCCACTGGAATTTCTTCTCCATTCTCTCTACAACTGCATCCCTGACACTGGAGCCAGCCTGGGTGTAACCATAAAAAGGATGCTCCGCACGTTTTTTAAGTGCATCAATAACTGGCTGGGCAACAGGGAAGTCCATATCCGCCACCCACAGTGGGATGAGATCATCACGTCCGAATATGGATTTTTGAACATCCCACTTCAAAGAATCAGTATTTTTCCGGCTAATTACCCGATCAAAATCGTATTTCAGCTTATAACCTCTGTTAATATTCTTTTATCTTAAATCAAACTTATTTAATTAACAAGCATTAATCGCTTAACCATTATTAACTAGTTCTATCCAGTTTCATTGGTTTCCCAGGGGGCTGATTTTCCTGAGGTTTTCCACCACGGTGGTCACTGCATCACAGGCAGCATCTATCTGTTCAGGTGTGGTGAAACGTCCCAGTGTAAAACGCACTGATCCATGGGCTCTTTCATGATCTCCACCAATACCCAGAATAACATGGCTGGGATCCAAGGAGCGGCTGAAACAGGCAGAACCTGTGCTCACTGCAAAACCGCGCATATCCAGGTGCAGAGTTATGGATTCACCTTCCACATATTCAAAGGTTATATTGGCATTTTGTGGAACCCTCTTAACATCATGACCATTTAAAATTGATTTTGGCACTTCAGAGAGTATTCTTTCGATAAGATGATTACGCATTTTTTCCATTTTTTGGTTCTCCTCAGGAGTTACCAGCTGGCTTGCCCTGGCAAAACCAACTGCACCCGGGATATTCTCCAGACCAGCTCGACGGTTTGATTCCTGGAAACCACCATCCATCCATTTGGTAATTGGCGTTCCTTTACTTATGTACAGTGCACCAATACCTGCTGGTCCATGGATGGTGTGGGCGGAAATGGTTGCCAGATCCACTGATGTTTTTTCAAGATCCAGTGGTGTCCTGGTAAATGTGTGGGTGACATCGGTATGGAAGAGCACTCCATTATCCTTGCAGACTTCACCAAGAGCTTTAATGTCCTGTAGAGTACCAATTTCCTGATTAGCATGTTGAATTGAGACCAGGATCGTTTCAGAGGTGATCTGCTCATTTAAGACATCAGAGTCAACCAGTCCGTACTGGTCAACTTCCAAGTAAGTCACTTTAAATCCCTGTTTTTCAAGGGCTTTGGCAGTGTTTAAAACCGAGTAATCTTCAATTTTGGATACGATTATATGGTTTCCTTTCTTCTTTTCAAGGGCCAATGCAACTCCTTTAAGTGCAATGTTACTTGATTCAGTGTAGCCTGAAGTGAAAATTAATTCTGAGCTCTGAGCATTTAATTTCTCAGCTATAGTTTCTCTGCTTTTTTCCAGGACTTCCCTAGCTTCCACACCCATGGAATAACCTGATTCTGAAGTGGGAATGGCATAGATATCAAAAAAATAAGGTTTCATTTCCTCAAAAACCCGTTCATCTAAACGGGTGATTGAAGCATTATCCAGATATGTATAGTTTTCGAACATGGATCACATCCCCCAATATAGTTTGAAACTATTCCTCATATTTTGATCAAAATTTTTTTGTATATTTTAAAAAATGTTTTTTTAAAAAATAAAAATTAGATAAATAGGGTTATTTTAGAATCTCTGGCTTCCTGTATGTAAGTGCCTACTGCACCGTATTCATCTATTAGTTCCTGGCGCAGTTCTTCTTTGGTTACTCCCATGATCTCCATGGTCATTTCACAGGCTATAATTTTACCACCAAGTTCTTTATAGTCCTGTATGAGTCTTTCTAGAGGTGCTACATTGGCTTTTTTCATTCGGCTCTGGATCATCTTGCGACCCAGTCCTAGCATGTTCATTTTGGACAGGGGACCTTTATCCAGCCCACCTTTTTTAAGGCGTTCCAGTCCCCAGAATGTAAAGTACAGTGATGCATCCATACCCATGGAAAGGGCACCATTAGCCACTATCAGGGCACTGTAGATCTTATCCAAATCTCCACTGTGAACGATGATTGTTGTTTTATCCGTCATTTTTTTCACCTACTTGCGGATTTTAATGGTCCATATTCCATTTTTCTCCTGGATATCCACTAATTCTAAACCCAGAGCTTCAACGGCCATGGGTATTTCCTTCTTTGAAGCAGGGTGGGTTCCTTCTATCTCCACAATATCTCCTGGAGCTGCTTTTCGGAGTGCTTTTCGGGCTTCAACTAATGGCACAGGACAGGTTTCACCTTTAACATCTACTTTTTGTTCAGCCATTTAATCACCACAAAAGTTTTTTTTTAATGCATGAATATAAAATAAATCTTTTTTTGTCCTGTTTAAAGCTTTATTTATTCTTTAAGAGTTTCAATACCCTTTAAGAGTTCTATTATTCTTTAAATCTTTATTAATATTTTGAATAATACTATTTTTTGCTTTCAACTTTTTTATTTTCCTTGATCTATGCAATTACTTAGTAATGACATGCGGATTAAATAATGTTGAGTAACCATGATCAGTAATTAGTTATGTTCCTAACCAGAGATACATTTTTTCATCTGGTTAGTATCTTTGGTTAGATTGGTGGCACATGTTTTAGGAAAGGAATAATCCCTCCTTAAATTTGAAGCATCCTAATCAACATAAACAGTACCCTGAAAATATCGGTTAGGATGCTAAACAGATACTTAGGGCGAAGCGTTTCTTTCCGAGGTACAGAAAACATGGTTGATAAGGAGAGTTTTAGCCCCTCGGATTTGGAAACATTTTTTGGCCACATATTTTTTTTAGCACATGTGATGGGCTTTTTCTATCCTGATGAAATAACATGAATCTATATTTCATGTATACTCGTGGTTCATCAGGATGGATGTCTAGCAGGAGACATCAATAGTTATGGGGTAATACGATCATTATATAACGATCGTTATAAGATTCCCACATTATAACAAATGTTATATTATTATATAAAGTTTTCTATTCTTAAAAAATCCTGACCATAACAAAATGGGGGATGAATAATAAAAATCAAGTTTTTAAGGATTGTTTTCATATTATGCCTATTATATTAACCTTAAAAAAATGTTTTAATTAAGAATAATAATTAAAAATCAGTTTAACTAACGATTAGTGACTTAAAGTAAGTTCATTAATTAATAATCGATGAAAAAAAGTTAATAAATGAAATATTAATTTAAAATAAGTATATTTTGAATTTTTAAAAGATGGACAAAAAATCCAAATCAATGGTCCATCTTTATTTTTTCAGATTCAACAGGACTTTTAACTGGTTCAATACCCAGTTTTTTTAAGAGTGGTTCCACAGGAACAGTGTGGGTCTGAATTCCCGCCACTTTGTAAGGGTCAGCTCCCATATTAAGGGCTAAAAACTGGGATATGTTCAGATGAAATATGTTGAATTTCTCATCCAATTTCTTTTCAATAACGGGCTGGTAACGGTCAAACTGCATCTGGCAGTTGGGACACATGTGCAACATTATATCAGTCTGGTTCTCCTTGAGACTCATGAGTTTTTCAGCAGTCACACTGAGGGAAAGCTCATTGTTGGTGAATCGCTGACGGAAACCAGCACCACAGGTAAGGCGTTTCTGGTCATACCATCCTACAGTATCCACACCACAGGAAGCAACCATCTCATCAATGAGCATGGGATGTCTAACCCCGGCCACAGTATCTTCATAGTGCACCTTACAGTAATGGCAGGCGTGGTGGGTGGCAATATTGAATTGTGAGAAATCCAGTTGGGATGAATCTTCAAATAACTCCCTTTTATTATAGAGAATCTCAGCAGCGTGGAAGATATTTTTATGAGGGTCGATATCACCCTTATGATAGACCATTTTACCCAGACCTGCTTCTTCCAGGAGTCCGTTAATCTTCTCCCGGGCTTCAGCATCCTGATTCAGGATTTCAGCAGATTTTTTTAAAATGGCATAACAAGTGGCGCACATCACTGCTATGTTGGGGTTACCGGAGTCTCGTACAACCCAAAAATTCCGGGCAGCCAGGGTGGTAGTGGAAAGCTGGTCAAAAAGATCGTAGTAATGTCCTAGGCCTGTGCAGCAGGACTGACGTTCATCACGATGGTATCTCACACCCAGTTTATCAAATAGGAAGGTAGTTGATGATTCCACACCAGGATACTCCACACTCACCAGACAACTTTTAAATAACAAAATATCTTTATCAGGTATTTTCTTCATTTGGATCCCCTTATTTTCTCCATTTTCCTGGTGAATCCTGTTACATTGAGAATTTCATCTATTTCTTCAATGGAATCTTCAGGTAGCGTAACTGGTCCCAGACCCAAGTCCTTCCGCACGCTATCCAGGTTCATTTTAAGATCAAGCCATTTTGGTCCAAAATCCTTGACTAGTACATCAAAAAATGCTGCAGGGATAGAGCCTATCCCTATCTCCAGGAAACTGTCTCCATATGTTAAAAATGCAGCAAGTCTCTCAGTTTGTTTCCCTTCATTAATGGCCATTTGTCGTAATATCTGGTTCACCACACTGGCACTGTTGTTGGCCGGACATACACTATGACAAGTATAGCAGTAGAAACAGTTCCATATATCATCATCAAATACAACACTTTCATCCCCGTCCAGCACCCTTTTAACCATTTTCCGGGGGTTGTAATCACTGTAACGCGCTCCGGGACATAGTGAAGTGCACATTCCGCACTGGATGCATTTAAACAGTTCAAGGGAAGGTGATGCTTTTAAATCGTTGATTACCTCATTGGCAAGTTTAGAGGAATCCTCATTGAGCTTAAGAGTTCTCATTACAAATTTACCTCTTTATGAATTAACTTCTTCTTCTTAAGTGATGGGCTTATTAACCTTTATAAATCTAATCCATAATTTTTAATAATTACAAATTATTAATTAATCATATAATTTGTTAATTTTTTAATTCAAGGGCCTTATGAATAATGTTTTTAGCCAATCGTTTAGCAAGGGAAGTGATGGTTAATATTGGCGGTCTTCCGGGTGCCTGGGGTATAACACTGGCATCAGCAATAAAAAGACCATTTACCTCAGTTTCTAGGGATCGGTCCACCACATTGCCCATGGCAGCAGTGCCACCGGGATGTGCTCCTCTTATGGGTGTGGAAATAATTGAAGAAGGATCCACCCCTATCTCAGTGAGTATTTCCACAGATTTATCATAGCCTTCAGTTAAGAGTTTCAAATCGGAACTGGTCAGGGGTTTGGTAATGGAACCATCCTCATTCAGGGAACCATTGGCCTCATCTGCAATCTTAACCATTAAACCCACCACATCTTTATTCTGGGCATTGAAACCTTTTTCTGCTATTAATGGAACCAGCTGGCCCGAGAAGTGTGGTGATATAAAGTATGCTCCAAATTCAGATTTAATTCCCATAGGTAGCTCCTGGTTTAGACTAGCATCTTTTAGGAATCCACCAACAGTAATGAATAAATCAGTAAAAAGACCCTGTCCCACTCCATCGGTGATCTGGCTATTTTTTAAAATTAGGGGCGTGTTCAGTGCTCCTGCTGCCAGCACAACTCTCTGGGCATGGTAGGTTTTGATATTTCCATCACTATCTAAACCCTCCACTCCACTACACTCTCCTTCACTGTGCCGGACATTTCTAACTTCAAAGTCAGTTACCAGTGTTGCACCGGATTTCACAGCATCCTCAACAAAACTGGTAGCATCCCATTTCGCTCCTTGTGTGCATCCAGCGATGCAGAGTCCACAGTTGTTACACTTAGAATAGTCAATGAATTTAGGCATAGGTTCTACAAAGTAACCCAGTTTCTCGGCAGCATCCCATATTTTACGGGTCACAGGACCAGTCAGTGTCTTGGGAAGTGGACCAACATTCATATCCCTGCTGGCTTCCATGAGTTCTTCAAATAATTCCAGGTCATGGATCTTGAACTGGGCGGTGGGAGAGTTAGAATAACAGGTTGTACAGGCGTAACAGGCATTTGCCAGTGAAACAGGGGTGGTTCCACCAACACCTTCAATATACATCAGTTCTCCTGCGTACTTCAGGAATTCATATTTTTCAGAGTTTTCAATAAATTTTTGACCATCCTCTTCTTGGTCTAAAATTAATTCAACAGTTTTGATTTCTCCAGCTGCAGCACCTGATGGTATAAAGTCTCCCTTCTCCAACATTAAAACATCAAGACCTTTCATTGAAAGCTCACGTGCAACCGTTGATCCACCGGCACCGGTTCCTACTACAATAACATCGTATATCATGATATTCACGTTAAAACTTCATAAATTCCAATATTATCAAATTTACTTTGCTTTAATTATTTGATCTGCTTTAAATTTTCATTTAATAATTTAAATATGACATTGGCAGTTATTGACAGATTTTAACATTTAATAAGTGGGGTTAATCTATTCATTTGAGGTTAATCTATTCAAGTTAATCTATTCCCTACTTTTTTTGAAAATAATTCTTTCTGTCTTCTATAACAATATTCAGATCATTTAGTTTGCTTCTGATTTCATCTGAAAGCTCATAATCCTTCTTCTCACGAAGTTTCTCCCTAACATCAATGAGAATATTCACCAGTTCATCAGTAGCATCGCCATGAGATTTATTCAAAACAAATTCAAAACCTAAAATATTGCCAATTTCGGTTATAAATTCCTTAATATTATCCAATGTATTTTTTGAAATGTTCAATTCATTTATTTCCCTGTTCATATCTCGTATGAAATCGAAAATGGATGAAAGGGCAAATGGTGTGTTAAAATCATTGTCCATTGCTTCCATGAAATCTTTCCTGGTTTCATGGACTAATTTTTCATGTTCTGCATCTTTTTTGCCAGTTTCTGGAATATCACTTTCTAAGAGATCTTCAATGGTTTCGGTAAGTTTGTATATTCTTTTAAGCCCGTTTTGTGATTGTTCCAGTATCTCCTGACTGAAATCTATGGGGCTGCGGTAATGAGTGGATAAGACAAAGAATCTGAATACCTCTGGTGGATATTTTTCCAGGAGGTCCTTGATGGTGATGAAGTTTCCTAGGGATTTGGACATCTTCTCCCCCTTAACATTCAAGAAACCAGTGTGCATCCAGTAGCGAACCATGGGTTTTTCCCCGGATGCAGATTCCATCTGGGCTATTTCTGCTTCATGGTGTGGGAATATGAGATCCAGACCTCCGCCGTGTATATCGTACTGTGGTCCGAAGTATTCCTCAGTTATTGCAGTGTCTTCTATATGCCATCCTGGTCGTCCTAGGCCCCATGGCGAATCCCAGTATGGTTTCTCATCTTTTTTTTTCCAAAGTGCAAAATCTCCAGGGTTGCGCTTGCTGGTGTCTGGATTTATGCGGTGAACATTTAAATCCTCAATGTTACGGTTGGAAAGCTTACCAAAATCTTCAAACTTGGATTCATCAAAGTAAACCCCACTATCTGTTTCGTAGGCGAATCCTTTATTGAGGAGTGTTTTTATTTGGGTTATGATCTCGTTTAGGTGTTCAGTGGCCCTGGCATAGAGGTTAACATTTTCCACACCCAGAGACTTCATATCCTCTATGTATTTTTCCTCAAATTTCCGTGCCAGTTGAAGGGTGTCTTCCCCAGTTTCTCTGGCCCGATTAATAATTTTATCGTCGATATCGGTGATGTTTTGTACGTAAAAAACACTATAACCTCTGTATTTCAGGTAGCGGGCGATAACATCAAATGAGATATAGGTGCGTGCGTGACCTATGTGTGAGTTATCGTAAACTGTTGGCCCACAGACAAAGAGTTTTACCCGGTTTCCTTCACGAGGCTTGAAAATCTCTTTCCTGCGGGACAAAGTGTTATATACAGTTATCATAAAATCACTGAAAATTTTTATTAAATTTAGTTTTTTTTATCAAATTATTATTAGATATATTAATTATCAAATGAATTCTTATTAGATATGTCTTGTTATCAAATATAGCTTTAGCTGTAAGTTGTTTAATAAATAAAAGGCCAAGATTGGGATTTGAACCCAAGTATCGTGGTCTGCAGCCACGCACCTAGCCGCTCGGTCATCTTGGCAAAAAACGATTCATGAAATTTGGCTATTTTTTAGCTGCACTACAAACATTAACAATTGTTATATATAAACGTTGCCATGTTTTTTTATTGATCGGCAAAAAAATTTACTGTTATATTAATATAACAGAATATTCAAAGGGGGATTTATTCAACATTTTAAATGTTTTTGATAAAAAAATTGAATAAATATTTATTTATCTATTCAACCTTTTTTCCTGCTTCAGGACCGGGCTGTACTGAATATATCTCAGTTAACTTAACTACTATGGCTGCTTTGGGATTAAGTTTGGTCATAACGTTCTGGGCCCATTCCACCACTTCATCAAAGATCTTACCGGATTCAAAGATCTCAGCTTTACCTTTAAATTGGAAAGGGTTTTTCTGAGCATCCTTGGTTACGATGGCAACATTAGGGTTTTCTTCAATGTTTTTCCGGGTTTTGTTCATGTAGTTGTCAGCGATTAATATACTTCCATTATCAATAGGCCTTGCAAAGCCAATTGGAACCACGTTAGGAATACCTTCGCTGCTGGCAGTTGCAAGAAATACTAAGTCTTTTTCTATAGCATCCATCATTTCTTCAGTCATGGTCATTGTATCACCAAAATTTATATAACTATTGTTATATTATATAAGTTATGTTATATAATAATTAATTTTTCAGATTGATTTAATTTACTCCTGATGGGGATGGTGGTATTAAACATGAAAAAAACTGGCTGTTACTTGGACTGAGAACAAAGTATAAATAGTAAAATAATATAACAATTGTTATATTTTCTGTTGGGGGCCTATTTCAATATGGTTCGCAATGTGAAAGCGAATAATATTAATATGTCCTCGGAAAATTGGGAAAACTCCATAATGCGATAAATAATCTAAAATAAATTGCAATAAACTTATGGGGAAAAATGGTATTATAAAAAACGGAGGAAAATAAAATGACAGAAGAAAAGAAGAAAGAATTTGGTTTAAGCACATTGGGGTTGCACGTAGGGCAGGAAGAACCAGATCCTGCAACTGGAGCAAGGGCAGTGCCCATATACCAGACAGCAGCATACGTATTTAACGACGCAGATCATGCAGCCAACCTATTTGGCTTAAAAGAACTGGGTAACATCTACACCCGTATTATGAACCCTACCAACGATGTGTTCGAAAAGAGAATAGCCGCTATTGAAGGTGGTAACTCTGCTTTAGCCGTAGCATCTGGTCAGGCTGCAACTACCTATGCATTACTCAATCTAAGTGGGCCTGGGGATGAAATATTATCTGCAGACAATCTCTACGGTGGAACTTACCAGCTGTTTAACTACACTTTCCCAGAATTAGGTAGGAAAGTTAATTTTGTGAACTCTGATAAACCCGAAGAATTCGAAGATGCCATCACCGATAAAACCAAGGCCATATTCGCTGAATCACTTGGAAACCCAAAACTCGACGTACCTGATTTTGAAATCATCTCAGACATAGCCCATGAAGCTGGAATCCCAGTGGTAGTGGATAACACCAGTGCAGTAGGTCTGGTGAAACCTATAGATCACGGAGTGGACATCACTGTCTTATCCGCAACCAAATTCATAGGAGGCCACGGAACATCAATTGGGGGGGTTATTGTTGATTCAGGTAACTTCGACTGGAGTAATGGTAAATTTCCCGGATTCACAGAACCAGATCCAAGTTACCATGGATTAGTCTACTGGGATGCTTTTGGAGACTTCCCGGGATTAGGTAATGTTGCATTCACATTCAGAGCAAGAGTAAGATTACTCCGTGACCTGGGAGCACAGGTAAGTCCTTTCAACGCATGGTTATTCCTGCAGGGATTGGAAACACTAGATTTGCGTGTGAAACAACACTCTCGAAATGCACTAACCGTTGCCAACTTCCTCAAAGAACATCCAAAAGTCAGCTGGGTGAGTTACCCTGGACTAGAAGATGATTCAGCCCATGAAATAGCATCAAAATACCTTAAAAAAGGATATGGGGCATTACTCGGATTTGGAATTAAAGGAGGCCTCGAAGCTGGCAAACAGTTCATAAATAACGTGGAACTTCTCTCGCACCTGGCTAACATTGGAGATTCCAAGAGCCTGGTTATACACCCTGCATCCACCACCCACCAGCAACTAACCCCTGAAGAACAGGCAAATACAGGAGTAACTCCTGACTTCATACGAGTATCCGTGGGACTGGAAGATGTAGAAGATATCATTGCTGACATTGATCAGGCATTATCACGCATAGATGTAAAAATTGATGATAACGATGATGTTTCTGAAGAAAATGATAAGTCAACTGTTGACAAACTAAAAGGATACATCGGTGTATAAGATGGATATTCCTAAAATTAACTGTGCTAGTATAACCAATAGTATAGTTACATGTAAACATATTCAATGCGGGATAAACAATGAAAAAAGAATCTGTTGGCGTTGTAGAAACTAAATACTACAATCTATCTGAAAAATTAATACTAGAGGGTGGATACAGTCTAAAAGATGTTACTATAGCTTATGAAACCTATGGAACACTGAACAAGCAGAAAAGTAATGCTATTTTAGTCTGTCATGCCCTATCAGGTGATGCTCATGTGGCAGGATGGCATGGGGGAGACCGGAAACCTGGCTGGTGGGATAACATAATCGGCCCTGGCAAATGCCTGGACACCGACCGATACTTCATCATCTGCTCCAATGTCTTAGGAGGATGCCAGGGATCAACTGGACCATCATCCATAAACCCTGAAACCGGGAAACCATACGCACTAAACTTCCCTATAATCACCATAAAAGACATGGTGAAAGCCCAGAAAAAATTAATCGACCACCTCCAAATCAAACAACTATTCTCAGTGGTAGGCGGATCCATGGGTGGTATGCAGGTCCTCCAGTGGTGTGTATCCTACCCGGACATGGTCAGATCAGCCATACCCATTGCCACTACATCTTATTCATCACCTCAACAAATAGCCTTCAATGAAGTGGGGAGAAGGGCCATAATCAGTGACCCCCACTGGAATGAGGGTAATTATTATGATGGAGAATTCCCAGACAGCGGCCTGGCACTGGCCCGTATGATTGGCCACATAACTTACCTCAGCAACGAATCAATGTATGAGAAGTTCGGAAGAAGACTCCAGGATAAAGAAGAGTACAGTTTTGATTTTTCCACAGACTTTGAAGTGGAAAGCTACCTTCACTACCAGGGAGACACTTTCACCAAGCGATTTGATGCCAACTCCTATCTCTACATTTCCAAAGCTATTGACTATTTTGATCTGACAGAAAACGGAACAGTATCACTATCGGATGCATTCAAAAATGTTAAATCCAGAGTACTGGTAATATCAGTTGATTCAGACTGGCTTTACACGCCAGCTGAGTCTAAAGAGATAGTAATGGCCCTGACTGCCAATGAAGTGGATGTCAGTTACTGCCAGATCAAATCAAGCTATGGTCACGATGCATTCCTACTCGAAGCTGGACAGTTAAGTTACATTATAAACGGATTTTACAGTGAAACACTGGTGGTGGATGTTATGACCCTCAATGCAGCCACTATAACAGAAGATTCAAGTATTGAAGAAGCAGCAGAGTTAATGCTGGATGAGAAAGTCACCCATCTACCTGTGGTTTCAGAAGACTTTAGAATGTTGGGAATTGTAACTGCATGGGACATTTCCAAAGCAGTAGCTCTCAAATACAATAAACTGGACGAAATCATGACCCGTGATGTTGTTACTGCCCTGCCACAGGATCCAATCGAATTAGCTGCACGGAAGATGAGAAAACATAATATATCTTCACTGCCAGTGGTCAATGATCATGGGAATGTTTTAGGTCTCATAACCACGGATCACATAAGCACCCTAATTGCTGGGGACAAATATTAAGAAGAGACAAAATATTAAGAATTTTAAGACTCATATAAAACAATAAGAATGAAAAATTTTAAGGATTATTTAATATTATTAAAAAAAAATTAAGGTGATATAATGAGTTATATGGATCATTCTGCAACATCACCCGTTAACCCAGAAGTGCTGGAGGCCATGCTACCTTACTTCACAGAATCATTTGGAAATGCCTCTACTTTATACGCCCTGGGAAGGGAAGCCAGAACTGCCATGGAAAATGGCAGGAAACAGGTGGCATCACTCATAGGTGCCAAACCAGAGGAAGTGTATTTCACCAGTGGAGGCACAGAATCAGACAACATAGCAATCAAAGGAACTGTCAGCCGACTTAAACACAAGGGCAACCACATCATCACCAGTGCCATAGAACACCCGGCAGTGGAAGAAACCTGTAAATACCTGGAAAAAAAAGGATACAAAGTTACCTATCTTCCAGTGGGTGAGGATGGAATTGTTAAAGTCTCTGATGTGGAATCAGCAATTAATGATGAGACCATACTCATTACCATTATGCATGCCAACAATGAAATCGGCACAATCCAGCCCATCAAAGGAATAGGTGCACTGGCTCGGGAAAAAGGTATCTACTTTCATACTGATGCAGTGCAGAGCGTGGGTAAAATACCAGTCAATGTGGAAAACCTGAACGTGGACATGCTTTCCATATCCGCCCATAAACTCTACGGACCCAAGGGAATCGGAGCCCTCTACATCAAGAAGGGAGTAAGGGTAGATCCCCTGCTCCACGGCGGAGGCCACGAGAGAGGGATACGTCCTGGAACTGAGAATGTTCCTGGAATTGTGGGATTGGGTAAGGCCTGTCAGCTGGCAGAAGAAAACTTAAACAAGAACTTTGAATATGTAACCTCATTGAGGGACAGGTTAATAAAGGGAGTCCTGGGGGAGATTGAACAATCCTACCTCAACGGACACCCCACCACAAGACTTCCCAACAATGCCAACTTCCGCTTCAGTAGTATTGAGGGGGAATCACTGGTACTACAATTGGATGCCAAGGGAATTAACGCTTCCACCGGGTCAGCATGTTCATCCAAGAAACTGGAACCATCCCACGTCCTGATGGCCCTTGGACTCAAGGAAGTGGATGCTCATGGGTCGCTGCGTATAAGCCTTGGCACTGAAAACACGCAGGAAGATATTGATTACACTATTACTGCCATTAGTGAAGTAGTTGAAAGATTAAGAAGTATGTCTCCACTTTGGTGTCCAGCCAAAGAAGATTAATAATAAATAGCTTAATAATAAATAAGCAGGTGATGGAATATGTACAGTGAAAAAGTAATGGACCATTTTTCCAACCCCCGGAATGTCGGTGAAATAGAAGATGCCAGTGGTGTGGGAACTGAAGGAAACCCCGTATGTGGGGACCTGATGACTATTTACATCAAGGTAGAAGATGATATAATAACCGATATAAAATTCAAAACATTCGGTTGCGGAGCAGCAATAGCCACCAGCAGTATGATAACCGAGATGGCAATGGGTAAAACCATAGATGAAGCCCTGAAGATCACGAGAAATGATGTTGCTGATGAATTGGAAGGACTGCCACCAGTAAAGATGCACTGTTCTAACCTGGCAGCAGATGCTCTAAAAGCAGCCATTGAAGACTACAAAAAGAAACAGGCCGGAGAATCTTCTGAGGATGAAACCTCAGAATAAATTCTATTTTTTCATGTATCCCGAATAATTTTTAACTAATTTATTAGAATATTTAAATCCCAGCTTATGACCTCACACCCACCTAACCCAAAACCGGTTTACTTGGACCATTCAGCCACATCTCCCCTTGATCTGGAGGTGTGGGAAGCAATGAAGCCTTATTTTACAGATTCCTTTGGCAATCCATCCACTCTCTACTTATTGGGAAGAGAGGCCAGAACTGCCATGGAAAACGCCCGTAAACAGGTTGCATCAATTATTGGTGCCCTCCCTGAAGAGGTTTATTTCACTAGTGGTGGTACAGAATCAGACAACCTGGCCATATTAGGAACTGCCTATAGCTTGAAAAATAGGGGAAACCATATTATAACTTCCTCCATTGAACACCCTGCAGTTCTGGAGGTCTGTAAACACCTTGAAAATGAAGGATTTAAAGTTTCTTTTCTACCAATGGGTACTGATGGTATTGTTAATGTAGCTGATGTTGAAGATGCAATCACTGATAAAACTATTCTAATCACAGTTATGCACGCCAACAATGAGATCGGTACCATTCAGCCCATAAAACGAATTGGGAAGATAGCCCGGGAGAAAGGTATTGTCTTCCACACTGATGCAGTGCAAAGTATTGGTAGAATACCAGTTAATGTGAAAGAATTAAAGGTTGATCTCTTATCTATTTCTGCCCATAAACTCTACGGACCCAAAGGAGTCGGAGCCCTGTACATCAGAAAAGGAGTAAAACTTGAACCATTATTCCATGGTGGAGGTCATGAAAAGGGGATACGCCCAGGTACTGAGAATGTTCCTGGAATTGTGGGGTTGGGTAAGGCCTGCCAGGTGGCAGAAGAAAACCTTGAACAGAATATTAAACATATTACCCAATTAAGGGACCGGCTCATCAGGGGAATTCTGGAAGGAATTGGTGAAGTACAGTTAAACGGCCATCCCCTGAAACGGTTACCGGGCAATGCACATTTTAGTTTTAAAAATGTGAGGGGAGAACCTTTAACATTCCTCCTGGACGCTAATGGAGTGAATGCTTCAACCGGGTCAGCCTGCTCCACCAAGAAAGTGGAACCATCCCATGTCCTGCTGGCCATGGGGCTGGATGAGGAAGATGCCAATGGCTCCCTCCGGTTAACACTGGGGAAGGAGAACACCTTTGAAGACATTGATCTTGCCATCAAAACCATTAAGCAAGCAGTGGAGAAACTGAGAACTCCGGCTAGTGTAGGGGGAATGACTGAAATCGTTCCTATACAGCGTTACAGTAGTGTTTCTGAACAGGATTTCTCAGGCAAAATGTCTGATCAGCCTCAAAAACCCGGTTTAATTAATGGGGAGGATGAAATTGTTATTGATGAACAGGTGAACCTGATTATCAATGAAAAATTCTCACGGAGCTTTTCCATAAGCCCGGATGCCCTGGAAGAATTTGCCACTGGCTACCTCCTGGGTGAAGGCCTGGTTGCAAGTATAGAGGTTATAAAAAAGATAGAAATTGATGGGCTGAACATTAACGTGGAGATCAACCTGGCTGATTTTGATATAAAGGATCTGGTGGTGGGCTCGGACTGTTTCGGTGGGTGGAGACGGAAGATAGAAACCATCAACCGGGTGGAATCAGAATTTACTGTTACAAAGGATGATATTTTCAATGCCATTGAAAAATTAAGGGATGAAGCTCGGGTATGGCAGAATACCGGCGGGGCACATGTTGCAGGCATGGTTTATCAGGGTAAATTCATTTCCCGTGAAGATGTCAGTCGTCATGTAGCTGCTGATAAAGTTATAGGGGCCGCTGCACTGGAGAAGGTTAACTTTTCACAGGCGTTCATGGTTTACAGTGGTCGGATGCCTGCGGACATGATGATAAAACTGGCCAGGGTGGGAGTTCCCATAATCGCATCCAATGCCGCACCAACCTCATCCGGTTACTCGGTGGCTTTTAAGGCAGGGATAACCATGATCGGATTTTTAAGGGGGAACCGGTTTAATATTTACACCAATCCCCAGAGGATATTGATAGAATAAACCTTGCAGATTAAATTTTTTAGAAATAAAACTCTTTTTTCTGTACTTCTCAAAAATATATTCCCTCAGAATATGTTTGAATTAGATTAATGTTTGAATGCAAGATGTCTTTGAATGCAAGATGTCGCAACCATTGGAAACGACATCCTCATCTCAAGTCAGATATTCATTCATTTTTGAAAAGTTCGTTTTCATCGGCCTGGTTTTCTTTTGCTGTCATATCTTCAGGTGTTAGCCGATAGACAGAAACCGCATTTTCATCAAAGGAGGACCGATAATTTTCAATCAGCTTGCTGGTTAAGGGCTTCTTGTAATAACCCGGGGTATATTTTTCAACCAGTTTCTGAAGAGCCGAAGCTGCCTCTTCAAAATCAACAACCTTCTCCACTTTTCCAAAGATCATTACACTCATGTATGAAGTATCAGCATGGCAGGGCATTGGATCGGTCACTGTTCCGTATTCTTCATATACTGTAAAGCAGACTGGTGGTTCTGATGAAAGAATCTGTACCTTTTTCCCAGAACCCATTCCATGGAAAATTATTGAACCATCATACCAGACGAAGTTCACAGGAACAGCGTATGGAAAATCATCACCATTCATTCCAATTACACCGGTCCTTGTATTAATTAGGAACTTTTCTATTTTCTCTTTATCTTTGCAATCTCTCTGCACGTATCTGATTTTATTCATAAAGGGACATCCTCATTTTTCATTCTTTTTAGCTCTGTGAAATAACTTCTATGTTTTTATTTAAGTGATTTAATTACATTCCTTGTATTGGAATAAGGAATCATACTTCCGATAGTTAATTGAACATCATTTTATATAAAGTTTATTATAATATGATTCTGTTAATGATGATATTCTGGTGCGATAATACAAATCCATGATCATCTGGGTTTCATGAGAAGAATCAAAAAAATGGAAGATATGATTTTGGAGTAGAACTGAATTTTATAAAAAAGTAAATAAATTTTAATTAACCGAAACGCTTCTTCAAAGCCAGTATGACTGCTGCCATATCTTCTTTGGACATGCAACTCACGGCATCTTCCAGTTCATCCCATAGCATCCCTTTGAAGTTTTCAACGAACACTTCTACTTCACTTTCACTCATGCATGTTTCAGCCATTTTTATAAACCCCCAATTATATTCTATATACTCTTTAGTGTAGGTAAGATTTATTTTTTGGGGTATAAATTTAAATTAAAAAAATATATTTTGAATATATTAAAGCCAATTCAAAGTTACAACTTATTATGTTAATTAATTACTTTTTTCTTTCAGTCTCCGGATAGCCTCATCAAATAGTATCATTGACTTTTCCAGGATCAGATTAACGGAGTAATTGCATTTGTAACGTAGATTGATGATGTTTTTGGCTTTACCATTTGATTCAATGAGTACCAAGGGATAGCTCCGACAGACCTGTGGTCTTGAATCGTATATCCCGCACTTGTTGGTCTCATCATCAATGAATTTGCAGGGTTGGATGTCCTTAAGTTCGAAGTGTTCAGGGTAGAGTTTGTTTCGGATAATTCCCTTTTCCAAATCCGGGTTGAAAGTGAGGAGTACATTGAGTTCATCCTTGTGTATGAAAATGGATTCAGATTCCCTACAGCATCTTCCACAAATGGTGCACCATTCCTGATGTTCCTTGGCCAGTTCATAGTTAGATGGACCGCCCAGTGCATCTAAGCTGATGATGTCTGCAAGTTGGATTATTTCCTTAAGGTCCCCTTTACTGACCCCTAATTTCTTGTACTTTTTAACAGATCTTTTCTTTTTCAATCTATTGAAGACAGCTTTCTCCAGGAGTTCAACCTCTTCAGTGGTATTTACTCCACCCTCATCAGATTCCAGGGACTTCTCTCTGAGGGTTTTAAACAGTTCTTTATCAATAAGAAGATCTCTTAACATTTGTTGGACGCTCACTTTGTTTGTTAAGTTTTTATATGAATGTATAAACTTAAATTACCCAAATATCCAACTTATTTAAGTGGATAATATGGTTTGAATGATTTAAATAATTAATTCTAAATTTTAAAAAATCATTGATTTATGTAGTATGATATGTATTAACTGGAGTTAGATAATATTATTACTCAAATTATTCTCCACAATTGTCTAATAACAACTCATTTCGTATCATTTTTCCTTTCTTATGTCTGGCGTTTCCTAATCCCTTTTGTAATTCAAAGCTTGCATTAAGATGATCCGCCAATAATTCTGTAACTAATTTTTCATCAATTTCTTCATTAGATGAATATCCAATAATTGCAAATAATGATTCTTGCCATGCTTTATATTCTTCGGTAGTCTCAAACAATTTTATTAAGTCCTTATCCACACTTTCTATCCATTTTACTTGATTTTCATTACTCATTTTTTACCTACCCGTTATTTTTAGATATTTTTGTATCATTACCATTACCTTTGTTTCCTAACTTATACATCCTATGCTGCACCTTCTCACGATAAATATCCTTTCTTCAGCAGGGGATTATAATTACATAAGAAATGTGATGATAGTATTTGCAAATGGTGATTATACTGCCAATATACTTGCAGACTGCCCTTGGAATCACATCATTTATGACCAGTCTGTGCTATTGCCTGAAGGTATTTTGAATTGTGTTTTATCCCCTGTTTCTGGTCGTATCTATGATAGGCATGGTCCACTGGTGATTAGTTCTGGACTCGCTATCATGTGTATTCTACGGTGTTGCTTTCATTTCTTTCAGTATCAATGATGATCATTACTGTAATCGTTCTCCTCAGATTTGAAAAAAGAAACCTCAGAATAAATTAACAATAATCAAACCAGCCCAAAAATTAATCAATTATAGGATATATAGTTATATTGTTACTTTGATCATATTCAGCCCGGATCGTGTTTATGGATGGTAAGCACGAAAAAGAGTCAGCAGAACAAGGTTAAAAGCCAATAAAATAACTTTAAAGTTATGGGGAGGATAAACAATGATGGATTTTAAAACACCGCCTTACACGCGGCAAATCATGTTAATAGCATTTATTTTTCTTGCAATTATAGGATTGAAATATAGTTCTGAGATTTTAGGACCTATATTACTTTCAATATTCCTTGCTATTATTATATACCCTGTTTTAATGTGGCTTAAGAAAAAAGACCTTTCCTACAACCAGTCAGTAATAGTAACCTTGGTTGGAACATTGGCTGTGGGGTTGGCAATTTTATGGTTTCTCATGGTTTCACTAGTCCAATTAGTAAAAGAACTACCTGATTTCACCATTAACTCTTCGGGTATTCTAGCTCAATATGGGAATGAAATAATAAAATTCATTGTCACCAATATACCCATAGAGAATATTACTGGACTTATTGCCACAGGAACTTTTATTCTCTTTGCAGTCATATTCCTGGTCTATGAGCTTCCACTGATAAAAGTAAGACTTGTTAATGGATTAGGTGCAGATAATCCTACTCTGACTAAGATATTTGATATTGTTGAAGCTAACATCACTTACTTCATAATCCGGGCAAAAGTAAACTTCATTTATGGAATAGGTGTTTCAGCTATTCTTTTTGTTTTTGACATTAACTTTGCAATTCTTTGGGGATTGTTAACTTTTGCCCTGGGATTTATTCCATATTTGGGTATTATAATTGCAGCAATACCTCCGGTATTAGTAGCATGGGCTAAATATGGTATATGGGGAGCTATAGCAATGGGTCTCTTCTTTATCATTATTAATACCGTAGCTGAAAGTTATATATTCCCCAGATTAACTGGAAAAGGACTTCAGATGTCAGTTTTTGTGGTATTTGTTTCATTATTTGTATGGGGCTGGATTTTAGGACCCACCGGATTTTTAATAGGAGTACCTTTGACCTTGATTGTAATAAAGTATCTGGAAAATTATGATGAAACTCGCTGGTTAGCCTTACTCATGACCAGTGAAGCGGAAGAAGATGATAGTAAAGGAAAGAAATCATAAAAACAAGGGACATTAAAAATGAGGGACTTATAAAAAAATAAGGGGTGTTTTAAAATGTTGATCTTAACATCACCAACTATTGAAGGGAAAAAAATAAATGAATATTATGGTTTAGTAACTGGAGATGCTCTTTTGGGAGCAAATTTATATAAAGATCTGTTCTCTGGAGTTAGAGATGTGGTGGGTGGAAGAACATCTAAATATGAAGAAGAACTCACAACAGCAAGAAACCTGGCACTTAAGAGTATGGAAGAAAAAGCTCAAGAAAAAGGTGCTAATGCAATCATAGGGACTCGTGTGGCATACCATAACCTGGGAGGTACCATGGGAAACACCATAATGGTCACAGTGGTGGGAACTGCAGTTTCTTTCCAGGAATAAATGATTTATGAACAACTTAAAAGCCTTAAAGGTGACCTGTTTTGCCAACTTCCAATAAAAATTTCTTTATAGAAAAACGCTGGGCACTACTAGCTATACTCTTAGGAACCACATTAGGTTTCATTTCAGCTATTATCTGCATAGCATGGAATTTGATTATTTTTGGATTCAATATCATGTATATTGTATCCCCATTACTTGCAGGAATTGTTGAAACCACCATAGCCCGTAAAAAATATGGTAAGAGTACCGGTGCCATCAGTGCTCTTTTCACATTTCTATTAATCAATGGTTATGGATGGTTCGGACCGGGCTTGATATTTCCCAAAGAACCGGTAACCCTGAGTTTAATCACTATCATTGCAATAATATTGACAATTCAAGCTGCATTTCCTATTTTCGTCAACCATATTCTCTTCGTATTAGTTCCCGGTATATTCACCCGGATTATTAGAATATTGGTGAGAACTCCCTCTGAAATGATCCTAAAACCGCTTGAAACAGAAGGAAAGGAGATTGACAGGCAAGCTGATGAAATTTTCTTGGATGAACTAACCGTGCCCCTGGTATCTATTCCTGATGTAAATGGGGAAAAAATAAAGAGTTATATTGGTTTAGTTGTTGGAGAATCAATAACACAAGAAAAAGAACCTGAAAAACGGTTATTAAAAATTTTAAAGATGATCGAACCCGCTCAACTGGAGGATATGAATCTAGGAGAGGCCCGAAAGGGCGCCATATCCTGCATGCTCGAAAATGCGGAGCTAATGGGAGCAAATGCAGTGGTAGAAGTTTTAATTGACTATGTTTCCATGGGTGGGTTACAAGGTAGCGTAACCATAGTAACAGCCACCGGGACTGCGGTTATAGTTGAAGATGGACGGGTTATGGAAAAAATATCAGAAGATGGAGAAAAGCTGTCTGAAAATTCTGTACCCCTATTGGGTGAAGAAATAGTTTATAAAGTTAATGAAAACGTTTCAGGTGGTGGTGAAAGTATCACAAAAAAGGATGAACAAATAAATGGATATATAAATCATACAGCGAGCACTGATGATTTATCCAGTGAAACTGACCTATTACAGGATGAACAAAGTCATCAGCTAATAAGTGATTTTGAACTTTCCACGAGAGATGAGTTCGGAGAGGAGCTTGAAAAAAGATTTCTAAATGTATTGGAGGATTTGGAAGATATTGGCAAGTCTCACGAGAGAGAATACACTAACAGAAAAATCAATCCAAGAGAGAATATTACAAAATTAGTTAATAAATCTGAGTATGCGAGGAGGATTGCTATGAAAATAAAAGAAGAAATTGTTGGGAAAGAAGTTGTAGATGTCAATGCACTTGTAATTGGTAAAGTAAGAGATGTGGAAGTAAACTTCGAAACCAAAACCCTGGAAGCATTCATAGTTGGGGGAGGAGGATTCTTAGAAGGTCTTGGAAGTTCTAAAAATGATGTTAGAATTCCTCAGGACATGGTAATCGCTATTGGGGACAAAATACTGGTGAAAACAGAGAACCAATCAACAATATAAATTGGATGGTAAATACTCGAAGAATATTAATAAGTCTAAAAAAATTCAGGGGGGTTTAATTACCAACCCCTCTCCTGTAACCGTTTATTTTCAGGTATTTCACTTATTTCCAGCCCAGGCATGGCACTTCCCAGGTCCCGGCTGACTTTGGCAATAACTTCAGCGTTTTTGTAGTTATGAGTAGCTTCCACAATGGCATTGGCCACCAGTTCTGGTTTTTCTGATTTGAAAATTCCACTGCCCACAAATACTCCATCTGCTCCAAGCTGCATCATGAGGGCTGCATCGGCTGGTGTGGCAATACCACCGGCTGCGAAGTTAACTACAGGTAATCTACCCTGTTTCTGGGTTTCTTTAATAAGTTCTAATGATGCTTCCTGCTCCCTGGCCACACTCCACAATTCTTCTTCGGTTTTGTCCTTGAGTTCACGTATGGTTCCCTGAATCACGCGCATGTGCCTCACAGCTTCCACCACGTTACCGGTACCTGCTTCTCCTTTGGTCCTGATCATGGCTGCACCTTCATCAATCCTCCGGAGTGCTTCACCCAGGTTCCGTGCTCCGCATACGAATGGTATGGTGAATTGTTTTTTATCTATATGGTATTTTTCATCGGCAGGGGTGAGGACTTCGCTCTCGTCGATCATGTCCGCGCCCAGTGTTTCCAGGACCTGTGCTTCCACAAAGTGGCCTATTCTTGCTTTGGCCATGACCGGTATGCTCACTGCATCGATGATCTCCAGGATCTTGGAAGGATCTGCCATTCTGGCCACTCCACCGGCAGCCCTTATATCTGCAGGGACTTTTTCCAGTGCCATAACTGACACTGCACCAGCTTCTTCAGCAATAGCAGCCTGTTCAGCGTTAACAACATCCATAATCACTCCGCCTTTAGTCATTTTAGCGAAACCCTTCTTCAGTACTTCAGTTCCATGTAACATTTTATTTCTCCTTTTAACTTATTTATTCTCCTTTTAACTCATTTATTCTCATGAAAATCATGTTTTATTAATCAATCAGTCCATTAATTAAATATTATATCTTAATTAATAATAATATCATCTGTTTCAGTTTAATATGAAGTTTATTATTATTTAAGCCCGCAGGGCTTTAAAAGAGCTATTAATAAATTAAAAAATAGGATAAATAGGATTATTAGGGCCTTCATATTCAGTAGGTCTTTAGTGAGTAATCAAAGAATCCTAATTTTATCTCCAGTTTTAACCTTCCCTCCAGTGATTGCCCGGGCGAAGATACCTTCCCTGGGCATTATACAGTCCCCGGCCTGCTGGTAAATAGCACAGCGGTTGTGGCATTCTTTACCTATCTGGGTAACTTCCAAGACGGTTTCATCACCCACTTGGATCCTGCTGCCTATGGGAAGCAAGACGAGTTCGATTCCGGTGGTGGTAATGTTCTCGGCAAAATCCCCTGGATGCACATCCAGTCCCAGATCTCGCATCTTATCAATGCTCTCCTGTGCCAGGAGACTTACCTGTCGGTGGGTTTCGGGGTTACTGTGGGCATCACCCACCAGTCCGTGGTTTTCTTTAACCACACACTCCCCAACGTCAGTCTTTCGAGTTTGCTTCTGAGGACTGGTACATACTGCAATTATCTCCCCTGATTCAGAACCGGTTACTATTTCACTGGATGTAAATTCTATCATAGGATCACTGTAATTTAAGATTTTATTGCATTCAATAATTTATCTCTAAAAAATGGATGATGGACGTTTATCTATCCATTCAAGCCTTTTTTAAGATTTAAGATCACTTATACTTTCTGATCACTTTAGTTTCAGATCACTCTAGTTTCAGATCACTTTAGTTTCAGATCACTCTAGTTTCAGATCACTCTAGTTTCAGATCACTCTAGGATCACCAATAATTATTTATAATTTATTTGGATTTTAAATTATTTAGATCCTTTAACATCACCTTTTTCCTGTTCGGAGAGTTTTATGTTGGATTTTAAATTTTTTATTGCTACTTCTGCCACCTTTTCACCGGAGAGGAGCATTCCTCCAAAAGTGGGTCCCATACGGGGGCTTCCGTAGGTAGTGGCCACAGCCATACCAGTAACCAGTAATCCGGGGTAGACTTCTTTGGTGTTCTCCACAATGGCATCTTCTGATTTTTCCACCCACATTCCCTGGAAACCTTCAATATCCACCATTCCTCTCTTTTCCAAGGATTTAACAACCACTGCATCGTGTCCGGTGGCATCGATAACTATCTTTGACTCCAGGGCCACTGGATCAACACAGGTAATTGCCCGTGGCAGAGCAGACACTGGTGTCCAGTTTATAACCACTCCCGCCACTTTACCATCTCTGATAACCACGTCATCGAATTTGGTCATGTTAATCACTTTGGCACCCGCATCAAGTGCACTGGCAATGAGCTTGGAACAGGCATGGGGACCGTCTGCAACAAACAAACCATCCTGAACCTTTTTATAGGGAACTCCAATCTCATCTAAGATTCGCTCTCCCGGTTCTCGGACGGTTAATTTGTTCATGAGGTACCCTCCAATCCAGAACCCGCCTCCCAGATAGTTGTTACTTTCGATTATGAGAGTTTTCACACCCTGCTGGGCAAGCCTACGTGCAGCTATAAGACCACTTGGACCAGCTCCTATGATGATAACATCACTTTCAATATAATCAATAAATTCTTCTGCAAATTCAGATACAATTGCTTTGGTTACATCCTTTTCTGAAACTTTTGAAAATATTTCCATTTAGTTTCCTCCTGGTTTAATTTTCACCTTTAAAACTCCCTACGAGAGTGGGAACTTCTATAAAACCCTTCTTTAACAATTGTTATATAACTATAGTTACATATAAAAATTGCGCCCAGTGTTTGGAAAATAAATAAAAAAATATTAAACCATTAAAATCTGTGGGAATTAAATTTGATATAAAAAATATATTTGGGTAATATTTAAAATATTATTAAATAGTTTTAAACCTATTTAAGTAATTTAATACCCTTAATGACTTTGTCAAATTCATCTAAAGCGTCAATTTTTTTCAGTGTCTCCAAAACCAGTGGTAATTCCGCATTAGTTTCAGGATGCCTTGGCGCAGCAGAACAGCCACTATCAGGGAGTATGGATATATCGAAGGTACCAATTTTTTTACCGATATTTTCAATCTCCACCTTATCCATCCCTATAAGGGGACTTAGCACGGGTAATGAAGTTGAGTAACGTGTGGCCAGAATATTTGGCAGGGTTTGTGATGCTACTTGACCTAAACTGCTTCCATCAACAATGGCCAAGGCTTTCTCCTTTTCGGCAATTTTTTCGGCAATTTGGTACATCCCACTTTTACACAGCACACAAGTCATCCTTTCAGGAGCTTCATCCTTACACTTCTGGAGGTACTCTCCATAATCAACTTGGTAAAGTTTCAGTTTTGAACCTGCAGAGTATTCTTTTAATTTCTCATGCATTTTCAGGATTTTTTCACTGGATCCAGAGGTGAATGGATGATTGTTGAAGTTGACAATGGTAACACTACAACCACGTTTCATCATTAAAAACGTGGCAACCGGCGAGTCTATCCCTCCTGATACCAGTGCTATAACCTTTCCCTGTGTCCCAAGGGGTAAGCCTCCAAGTCCCTGTATCTTTTCATGGAATATGTAGGTCTTATCATCCCGTACCTCAACAAATAATTCGAAATCGGGATTTGAAAGATCAACCTTGGATTTTGTTACTCCGTACACCACAGAACCTGCGTATGCAGCCATTTCCTGACTGGAGAAGTCATGTTTTCCCACTCTTCTACATCTAACTGCAAATGAGTCACTTGATGAGAAGGATCCTTCATTTACCAGTTCGTTGATGTAGATTTCAATCAACTCTTTAATTGAAATCTTGTCAGTGTGAGTGACAGTTGCTGGGCTGTATGAAACTATTCCCACAATTTTTTGGAGGGATTTAAGGGTTTTATTTAGATCTTGAGGATAAATGAAGATTCTGCCCTGTTTTATATCTACACGATCATTAATAACCGTTTTAATATTTGCTATGAGCTTTCTCTCGAATCTTCCTCTGACTTTCGGGCTTTTAACCCCAATTTCCCCGTAACGAACTATTATTAATTTCTCCAGCATCTTGAAAAACTCCTAAAAATTAAAAAAATATAGTAGTATAGGTTCTGTAAACCTATTGGCCACATACTTCACAATCTGGCCTTTTATTAGTTTTAACTTTTTCTACTTTTGACTTGAGACCATCCCATAGGAATATCTCGTTTTCCAGTAATTCTCCCTCTCCAGTAATGTATTTCACTACTTCTATAGCCTGTACTACTCCTATAAATCCGGCTGTTACACCTATAATTGGAAAAACTGCTTTGGGTGGGCTTTTCGGGAATATGCAGTTTAAACATGCTGTTTTACCCGGAATTATGGTGGTGGCTTGACCATCAAATCCAGTGACCGCTCCGTGGAAATAGGGAATTCCCAGTTGGTTACTTGCCCTGTTAAGGGTATGTCTGGTGTTAAAGTTGTCCATAGCATCAATTATCAAGTCTGAGTCCCCAACGAGGTCAATCACATTCTCATCAGTAATAGTCTCCGAAATGATATTGACGTTTATATCCGAGTTTAACGCGATAAGGGTTTCTTTAGCTGATTCAGTTTTTTTTCGGTTAATATCTGCGTCTCCATGTAATATCTGCCGGTTGAGGTTGCTTAACTCCACAACATCATGGTCTGTTATGGTTATGTTTCCCACTCCGGCCACTGCTAGATATACTGATATGGGGGACCCTAATCCTCCTGCTCCAGCAATAAATACCTTTGAATTTTTAAGTTTTTCCTGTCCTTCTTCGCCAAATATCAGGGTTTGACGTGCGTATCGTTTAATTTCATCTTCTGTAAGCATATTATATCCTCACTTATTTTTTTTTAACCGCCGAACACTACTTTAATCACGGTTATCTCATCATCATTGGTTAAGAGATGGTCTTCATGGATAAGGGCATCATCCTTTTTAACCACTACTTCTAGTGAATTTATTTCAAGCTCTTCCAGAATCTCTTTAACCGAAGATGAGCTAATTTCTAATTCTTTTGTCTTTTGGTCCTTAATGTTTATTTTCATTTAATCACCGGCCAATTATTTGGCCGTTTATTATAAATGGATTAACCATTGATTTTGATCAATTTTTTTAATTAATTCCATCACTAATCATAGGATATTATTTAACTCATGCTACATTTTAAACACCTCTAAATCTTTTTTTTATTTTTCTCAAATTGAATATCATATTTTTGTTGTATTTGAAGCACTTTTTTATGCTTTGAAGCCCTGATCCAGGTCTTCAATCAGATCATCCACATCTTCCAGACCCACTGATAGACGTATTAGGTCATCGGTTATCCCAGCGTTTTTCCGGGCTTCAGGGGTCATTGATGCATGGCTCATGGTTGCAGCATGTTCCACCAGGGAATCAGCTCCTCCCAGGGATTCCGCCAGGGAGAATAATTCCAGACTGTGGAGGAATGTTCCGACATCTGACTTGAGTTTAAATGAAACCACTCCTCCGTATCCAGTCATCTGTTTCCTGGCTATTTCATGGCCAGGATGGTTAGTTAAACCCGGGTAGTAAACCTCTTTAACCTGAGGATGATCCTCCAAGTACTCGGCTATGGTAAGGGCATTACTGGCATGTCTTTCCATCCTCAGGGGCAGTGTTTTTATGCCACGGAGAACCAACCATGAATCGAAGGGTGCGGCGTTAGTCCCCATTCCATTGAGGAGGAAGTGCACATCTTCGGCCAGTTTTTCAGTGGTAGTTACAATAGCCCCACCAATCACATCACTGTGCCCGTTAAGGTACTTGGTGGTGGAATGAAGCACCAGGTCAATACCAAAATCTATTGGTTTCAGGAAATATGGGCTGGCGAAGGTGTTGTCGGCAACAGTGAGTAGCTGGTTTTCATGTGCAATTCTAGAAACCAGTTCCAGGTCAGTGATGTTCAGGAGGGGATTGGAAGGTGTTTCTACCCATATCATCTTGGTGTTGGGTTTAAGAGCATCCTGGATCTTTTCTTCATCATTAAGTCGTGTGAAAGTAAATTCAATTCCAAAACGGGTCATTATCTGTTCAAACAGTCTGTGTGAACCTCCGTAGAGATCATCACAGCTAATCACATGATCACCTGCACTTAAAAGGTGTATGGCCGTAGCAACAGCTGACATCCCACTGGAAAATGCGAATCCCTGGTTTCCACCTTCAAGAGCGGCTATGGTGTCTTCAAGCACGTTTCGGGTGGGGTTGCTGGTTCGGGTGTAGTCATGTTCTTTGGGCTTTTGGTATCCATCAAATACAAAGGTTGAGGTTTGACATATGGGGGTTGATATTGCCCCAGTAGATTTGTCCGGTCTTCTGCCGGAATGTATTGATTTTGTATTAAATCTCATTATTTCTTCTCCTTCAACTATTCATGTGCTAATTTTTGTTTTTTTAATAGATTGAAATATTATTAGGTTGAATTTTAGGCATTCTCCTTAACTATGAGGTGGGGGTGTAACTCTAATTAACATAACGATAGTTATATAACAATTGTTATATCTTATATAGGTTGCGGTAAAAAAAAAGACTGTTTTTAACTTGGGAGAATATTCAAAAAGATCTGATGAATAGAATCGGGGTGATGCCACGTTTTTTTGAAAAATAGGTTTTAACATAAAAATTAGGATTACACAAAAATAATTCCAAAGGAGAAAATATTAAGGGATTAATTCCTTATTTTATAAAAGATTCCCTATTACCTAAAGAAAGTATTTCGAATGATGATTTTTTAAAAAAAGGCTTAAAAAAATTTAAAAAAGAATTATAGGGGAAATAAAAAGAATTATTTCCGTGCCTGAGCCACTTTCCGGGCGATGACCAGTTCACCAATGGCAATAAGTCCCACGAAGAATTTTTCCAATCCTCCAGTGGCCCATATGGCCTCACCAAAGGTGGATTCTCTGATCCTTTTCTCGTAGTCCTGGGCAGTGACTCGTTTACCTGTCCTGCGCCGGGTGACAATGGCTGATGCTTCCATAAGTTCATCCCAGGTAACTCCTTTGAGTTCATTATCCATGGCCTCGAAGATCTTGTAAACTTTAATCTCATAAAGACTGGAAAGAGTTTTCACAATATCAAAGGTACGGACCACACCCACTACCACATCATCATCATTTACAACTGGTATGGCAACTACCCTGTGCTGGGATGCTTCCAGGACAGCTAAACGTGCAGGGTCATTCTGATTTACAAGAACAACATCTTCCTTAACATACATTACATCTTTAACCTTTTTCAGACCTTCCCTGAATCCTCTGGTCACATCCAGGGAGGTGATCCATCCAATGAGCCTTTTTTGATCGTCAACTACAGGAGTGGTGAATTTCCGTTTATTTTCCATTAAAATCGAAACTTCCACCAGGTCCTCATCAGGGGATACTACAATAAAATCCTTGTCCATCATTTCCTTAACTAACATCTTAAACCATCTCCAGTTTTAAAGCCCCTACCGGGCATTTTGTAGAACAAACTTCACATAAAATACATTTTTCCTGGTCTAAGACCACCCTGTCGCCATCAATCTTAATGGCATCAACTGGACAGTTTTCTTCACAGACCTGGCACTGAACACAAGTGTCCTCATCCACCATGAGCTCTTTTGTTTTTATCACAGGTCCCAGTTCTCTTACAAGATCAATGGACCCTTGGGGGCAGACATTAACACAGGCACCGCAACCCACACAGGCATCAGGGTCAACCTGGGCTACTTCACCCTCACGGGCAGTGATGGCTCCAGTGGGGCAGAATTTGACACATGTAGCACATGAATCGCATTTATCAGGATCCACGTGAATTGATTCCATGCGTAAATTACGATGTGGTACCTTGACATCCTTCAGATGAAATTTAACATCGTCCTGAACATTTGATGTGCTTTCAACAACATGTACACATTTCACAGGGCAAGTCTGGGCGCAGATTTCACATTTCACACAGTTGTCCATGATTCTGGCGGGTCGTGATGATGTGGAGTCACTGATAGCATTAACCGGACATTCCTCCACGCATAAATTGCACCGGACACACTCGGGGGAGATTGTTATGAATTTATCCTCAAAGGTGCAATCCTCAATTTCTCCTTTAAATCCTTCCTGACTATCTTCCAGGTCCCTGGATTTAAGGGCTACCTCTCCCTCCAGTACTTCTTTCTTCTTTTTGAATGTTACATCCATCTTAACACCATCATGTAATTCACTAACCCTGGATATTTTATTGTTAGTTTATTTTCAGTCCCTGATTTATAATATTTTATAATAACCTACAATTTAGTTATATCTTAAATTTAAGTCAAAGTATTCAATTACAGTTTATGATTTATGAAATCACCGCATTTTATCCGGATACTTGGATATTATTTGAGATAAGAATGGAAGACCGCTGATGGCACCGGGCATTTTCACACAGTAAGATGCAACGTAGTTTCCCATATTGGCTGATCTTTTGATACTTTTACCCCTTAAATATCCGTAGAGGAATCCTGAGTTAAACGCATCCCCTGCACCGGTTGTGTCCTGACAGTCAACATTAAAAGCCCCCATGAGATGGGATTCATCACCATCGGTAACTATGCACCCCTGTTCACCCTTTTTAATTACCAGTATTTCCAGTCCAAAATCAAGAAGGGCTTTCATTTTATCATTCTCCTTATTCTGGTGTGGTATTAAAAGTTCCAGTTCTTTTTGATTTAAAAGTAAGATATCAGTTCTTCCCAGTAACTTTTCCAGGCCTTTGATGCCTTTTGTTGCATAGATCATCCCGGGGTCCATGCTTACGGTTACACTATCTGGAATTGAATCTAACAGTTCTTCCTGTACCTGGATGGATTTGCCTACAAATGATGTGAGGTGTATAAGTCGTGTATTTGCCAAGTATTCCTGGTTGATCTCGGAAGATGTGATTTCATCATTTACTCCCGGATCAACATATAACGCTCGTTGAGCGTTAGGATCCACAAATCCCTGTACAGTACCACTGCGACCTGGGGAATTTTTTATAACTCCCCCGGTGTCAACACCTTCCTTTTCAAGGTTTTCCAGGAGTAACTGTCCCTGCCGGTCACGGGCCACTTTTCCTAAAAAACCAGTTGATAGTCCCAGTCTGGTTAGTCCAATGATGGTGTTGGCTGCCGAGCCCCCGCAGCTTTCATGTACGTTGGTAACATAGGCTTCTTCGTCTTTTCCAGCTATTTTATTAACCCAGTAGAGTCTGTCCAGGTTCAGTGCTCCGAATCCCACAGCGTCCAGTATCAGGGAAATAACATCACATCCAGTTGATCAATTTTTTATCTTGTTTAGTTGTTATCAAGTTCACCAAATGTAACCTTCTATTTAGGGTTAATCATCTGATTATTCTCTATTTTTTTATATGAATTTTGATGTTGAATCTATAAATTATTACCTATCATCTACTAATTAATCTGTACTCTAATTTAATCCCTACTCTAATCTTCTTATTCTAAATTAATCATTTAATCTTCACTTTTATGGGAATAAATCTTTCAAATGTATCTGGTGGTCTCCCAGTTTCCCACCATAATTACCAGCTGATATTCCCAGAACATCATTGTAATCCAGTAAAACCTCAATTCCTGTTTTCATGGCTTTTTTAAGGGATTTGAGGGTGAGGCCGTTTAAAACTATTTCAGGGATGTAATTAACACCTACTGGTACCTGAGATTCAGCTCCAAGTATGTTCTGAAGGGTGGGGCAGTAGGGGTGGTTGGTGGTGGGTCCAATCCAGGGGTAGTTGGTTTCGGGTTTAGAGGCTGCTGAACAGATATCAAAGGGAGTTATCACTCCGCCCACGTGTTCAATAGCCTTTAAAGCCGCTCTACCTCCTTCGAGTACTGCTTTCTTACTCTGGGAGTAGTACCAGAAGTTGGCTCCCATGATTCCCTCCATGTATCCTAATTTGCGTTCAATGAGAAAGTCGGGTATGGCTATGGGTACCACAATCATGTGCCGACCGTATAGTTCTTCTTCCCATTCGTATCCATCACCACAGTGACCAACATATTTCATGGTGTCAATATAACCGGTGGGATTGATGGATGCATCAAACACAGAGGTGAAGGGTTTTACCAGAATGTCCTGCCTTATGCGGTATGATAATTCCACCTGGAACTTTTCAATATCAGTGGTGTTGTACCAGAACTGGAGGATTGCTCCTTTCCTCTGGTCAGGAGTCTCATCTTCATTTAACCAGCCCTCAATTCCCCCCTCCACTCGCCCTATAACTGTTCCTGGGGTGCTGGTGGCATCGTAGGCTGCTCTATGGAGGGTCTCTTCATCATCGGCAGTGACCATCACCCGACAGCATATGCCATTGAAGGCCTCGGCATAGGTGTCCTCAATTTTATCCATTTTTTCAGAAAAATCATCATTTCCGTTTCCATGGAATTTTTCATTTCCGATGGTCATTAACCCAGTCCTCCGATTGATTCTCCCCTAACTTCTTTACGGAACTTACAGCTATCTTTCTTTAACTCTTCCAGATTATCTTCGGTGATGATTTCTAGTTTGGTGTTGGTTTCAGCCAGTTTAAAAGCCAGCTGGGGGTTAACTGGATGATTTTTAACTGCCTTCTCAGGGTCCTTTTCAAATGACGCAGCAAATTCAAGAACAACGTTTCTGTTATATCTATTGAACAGATCAGCAATTATGGATGTGATTACGGTGTTATCAGAGATAACTGCAATGGATGCATTATCCAGTGCGAATTCATTCCCGTTAAATGATAATGCGATTCCTTCATTTTCTTTAGCAAAATGAAGTGGTTCTACATCGGTTATACTGTCCCCCACGTACATCAGATCCTGGGCCTGGAAACCGTTCTTGGCCATAATATCCAGAACTGCTTCCTTCTTGGCTTCACCACCTACCGGTTTAACTTCTTCAATGAGTGAACCAATTTCCATCCCTGGGATGTCTTCCCAGAATATACGTTCCAAGTTATCAAATTCAGGGTCAGAAACAATGGATGAACGGAATTCTTTAAGCTTCTTCCCTTCCTGCTCACTCAGGGGGTGACTATCCAGATCCAGACGGGTACAGTAACACTGATTAAACGAAAAATTGGTTAAATCACAGAGTGCCTGGATGTAGGGTTCGTAACTGGTGCTGACAATGTATGATGGCATGATAAATTGCAGCAATCCCAGGGTGGCCCTGGCTCCAGGTATGAGAAGAACATTACGTGATGAAAACTCCCTCATATTCAGATTAGTAGCGCCGTATGCCTTCAGAAAAGGCAATATGAGTTTTAAAGTACTCCCCGCGTTATAACCTGGTCTTTTTATTTCATCTACCAAAATATCATCATAATGGCTGACTATCTGGAAGAATTTTTCCCCATCTTCAATGAAATGACCTGCCAGTTCAAAGGCATTGTCATTAACTGAGATGGGTCCTTCACAATCAGAAACAAAGAATTTCTTACCTAACAAATCTACATCCTCCTGTGGACGTTTAAAATCAATTACATGTTTTTCAATAACATGCTTAAAAATTATTTTATTAAAGATTGAGGTTGAGATCATAGGGGGATAATAAACCCCCTAATCTGAAATTAAAGATATTTACTGAGTTTAATCCGCATGATCCAGTTTCACGGCCCTGGTGGGACAAATTGACTGGCATTCACCGCAGAAGATGCATTTATCCTCATCAACAATCACCTGGTCATTTTCCAGGGTCATGGCATCAACTGGACACTTATTAACACACACTCCACACCTTTGACAGGCAGTATTATCAATAAGGACTTCTCCAGATGAGGTCCCCGTGATGTCACGTCTTTTGAAGAGAACACGACCATCTTCCACCTGGAAGGATTCTTCCTTGAGTGATATGGATTGGAATGGGCAGGTTTCAACACATTTACCGCAGTAAACACATCCGTCCTCGATATGTACTGGTGAGGGCATTTCCAGTTCTATGCAATCAACAGGACACTCTTTTATACAGGCGCCACAACCAATACATGTATCTTCATCTACCATTATCTCCCTGTGGGGGTTGGTTGCCTGTATGATCTCTTTAAGATCTTCAATTTCAAGGTCTCCCCCAACCAGTGCTTTGATTTCATCTGTAACCCGTTCAGTGACATCCTGGGTGAATTCATCTTCACTGTGGCTGTGACTTACCTCACGGGTGACCTTATTGAGGATGGAGTCAATCTTAACAGTTTCACGGGCAAGTTTCTCGCTTTCCTTTTCCATGAGCTCAGAAACGATTTCCATAGTTTTTATCTTCTGATAACCTTCATAAGCTCTCTTACGGGATGAATACCTGATAGCTGTTGATGGACAAACATTCATGCACTCTTCACACCGAGCACAGTATGATGGGTTGATATAGGGTAGTTTGCTCATTTTATCCACGTTAATGGCACCCTTGGAAGGACATACACGGGTGCAGGTCATGCAGCCAATACATTTTTTCTGGTTGACCACAATAGCCTTCCCACCCACCACTGAACGTGGTAGGATCTCACCATACTTTATGGCTTCAGTGGGACACACCCTGGAACAGTAACCACAGCGCACACATTTATCTTCATCAATAACACTATGGGCTTCCTCGGTACCGGAAGAAACAAGGTGAATGGCCCCCATACGGCAGGCGTCCACGCATGCTCCGCATTGTCGGCAGAGCTTGGTGTTTATGTTAGGAACATTCTCTCTAAGGGGTTTAGAGAGGGTTGTTTCCATATGGATGGCATCGTAGGGGCAGGCATTCCTGCACAGGACACATCCAAAGCAATTATCATCAATTTCAATGTGGTCATCTGTGAGATTTTTATGTACAGCATCTACTGGACAGACATTTAGACAGGGCTTCTCGGTGCAGAGGGCACATTTATCATGGTTTATATCGTACTCCACTTCCACATCACGAAGTGGTTTGTAAATTTTTTTAAGTTTATCTGATTTCCTGATTTTATCCGTTGTAGTGGGCATTTTTAATCAGCTCCTACAGGTAACTGCGATGCCTTAATTGTGATATGGATAACTCCCTCTTCCAGGGAAGGTGGATCCAGGAGGAACCTGGCTACAAAGTAGCCTGCCACTCCAAAGGGACAGGTCTGGTAACAGGTGCTACAGCGGAGACACTTTTTGGTATCCCGTTTGATCACATCTTCTGCTTCATCATAGCTTATGGCCCCAGATGGGCATTCATCAACACATAAATGACATTTTTTGCATTTTTCCTCGTCCCAGGTCACGATACGTAACTTCAGCCGGTCGGTGATTTTCTGGAAGGTATCCAGAATCAGGTCATCATTGGTCAGTATAGATCGGGCCCCCGTCACCAGGTCCGCAATGGGATAATCTATATTAAAGACTTCAGTGTCAGATAAATGAGTTATATTGTCTCTTTCAGCCTCGATACGTTCTTCTAAGGTGTTAACAATAAGATTGATGATGTTCTTTTGTTCCTGAACATTGGAGATGTAGATACCTTTAACTGCACCTTTAACCGGGCAACTCTTCAAACATTCTCCACAGCTAATACACACGGACTGATCAACGATGATCTTGTTATTCTCTTCGTAAATAGCTCCGTAAACTGGGCAGGCATTCATGCATTTTTTGCAGCGAATGCAGAGGTAATCATCGATTACGTACATTATTTCAGCGGGAAGAATGGTGAATTCTTCTCTTATTAGATGGTTTTCACCGCAAGTAAGTGTTTTAGGGTCAGTGGGACAAACCTCCGCACAGAATCCGCAGCGGATACATCCGCGGGTATTGATTACAGGATAAGTTTGCCCTTCTTTCTCTGCAGTGTCCTCGCTTCTAATCAGTTTAATGGCTTGGGGAGCGGGGCACGCTGCAGTACAAGCACCGCAGGCTATGCAGTTTTCTGGGAAGACTTGGGGGAAGTCGCGGAAACGGTCGGGTGTTTCCACTATCTCCGGGTCGGTTTTGGCCACTGCAAAATTTTCAGCCCAGGATTTTCGGGCGAACTCGTAAATATACCATATTACCGATGACATGATGCATCAACTGTCTTAAAATTTATTAACTGTTTAAAGATTCATTTAATTTGTTTAAAATATTATTTGAGATATTTAACAGTGTGAAGCCCATCGAATTCCTTCTTTTCTCCACTTTCATCCGTGATCACTACTCTTTCAGTGCAGGCAACACAAGGGTCTACACTGGCATAGGTAGCAACTGCATCTGCCACTGTAGCCACATCATTCAGCATGTACTTGGCACAGACATCTATATTCATGATACTGGGGGTTCGAATTGAGATATTGTTTATAAGATTACCATTGGTTTCAATCATGTAAGTGACTTCACCACGGGGAGCTTCATTCCTCCACTCCGCATATCCAGCAGGTATGTTAATTTTTTCCCGCACAGGTCCCTCTGGAATGTTTTCAATCACCTGTTTGATGAGTTTAATAGACTCCCTAACTTCATCAAAACGGTTCATATTACGGGCGAAGTTATCACCGTCTTTCCTCCAGATGACCTTCCAGTCAAAGTGATCCCGGTAGGTGTGATGGTCTTCCCGGACATCATGTTTTAAACCGGAACCCCTACCAATAGGACCAACTGCACGGCCTTTTATGGCGTCTTCACGGCTCATTTTACCCACATCTTTTGACCTGAGGCCTAGAAGCGGGCCTTCCTCATACATTTCCACGTATTTATCGTACTCTGATTCCAGGTTAGTTATGATCTTCATGATACTGTTGAGATGGGTTTCCTTGGCATCCATTTTAACGCCTCCCACCACATTCCAGCCCATGTTCACCCGGTTACCGGTTAATAGTTCTATGGCATCCATTACTGGCTCCCGTAGATACAGCATGTACATGAAGAGGGTTTCGTGTTCAACAGCTTTGAAGTAGGTTGAGTTGGCCAGAAGGTGGCTCTGGATCCGGTCCAGTTCATTGGTTAAAACCCGCAGATATTGTGCCCTTAGGGGTGCACGTTCTCCTGCTATTTTCTCAAAGGTCTCGGCAAAGGTCTGGGTGTGGATGTAGGAACAGATTCCACAAACTCTTTCCGAGAGGAATATTCCTTTCTGCCAGGTTTTACCTTCCATTACTTTTTCTATTCCTCTATGAACGTACCCGTAATCGATTTCTGCACTTATGACCTTTTCTCCCCTTGTTTTGAGTTTGAGGCGTACTGGTTCTTTAAGTGCGGGGTGTATGGGTCCAATTGGAAGTATCATTGTTTTTGCCTCCCTTTGGCTGCTATGGCATCAGGGCCCACTGCTAAAATGGCAGCTAGAATCTCAGAAGGTCGGGGTGGACAGCCAGGTATCTCAGCGTCTACAGGTATAAAATCTGATACAGGGGCATAGATTTTGCATCCTTCCTGGTTGAAAACATCACCGGTTAATGGGCAGTTTCCTATGGCCACCACTATCTTGGGTTCTGGGGCTTTAGCATAAATTCTCTGCAAGTTTTTCTTCCACTGTTCAGACATGGCCCCGGTTACCAGTATCACATCTGCTTCACGGGGGTTGTTGTGTACGTAAATACCGTACTGTTCCAAATCGTAGCGGGGTGAAAGGAGTGCCACCACTTCGATGTCACAGCCGTTGCATCCTCCGGTGTTAATAAGGCATACGTGAATTGAACTTTTCCTTACAACATCTTTAAGGGCATCTAACATTGATTTACCTCGATTCATCTCATTAGATATTCCAGTAAATCTTTTCTACCATTTTCTAGGGCTTCCTGGTAAGATTTACCTTTGGTTAATATTTCAGCAGCAATTTTATTTTTAATTTCTTCAGTTTCTTCTTCAGATAATATATTCATTACGTCTGAGAGCCAGCATAATCTCAAATCAGAGTGTAATTTTTCTTTTATACAGTAATGTTTTGAAGATTCATAACGGGGGTGTAGTGCCTCTAAACTGGCCATGTCCAACCTTTTGATGAGTATTTCTTCCAGCTGGTCTTCTGATATTCCAAGTTCCTTGGAAATAGGTTTTACTATGTCCAGTTTCCAGCGGTAACTTTCAACGATTCGCAGCTTCATGATGCGCATCACATCATCCTCATCTAAACTGGACATATCACCAGTTTTTTCTATATCCTCTTTCCTCAAAGGATCACCGTCCTTATAATCCAGATGATTCCTGCAATTATAATGCCGATAAATGTCTCGTTACGACCATAACCAGGTCTCATTCCCAGCACCATTGCCAGGAAGAACACACCAATGGTTATGGTTATGTATTCTGGTATGAACGTAATTAAAATACTGTTAAGGGCTAATGTCCAGCCTACAACAGCCAGCACCACAGCTAGAGCATCAAGCTTTCCAATGGCATAGGGGGCCTTGTATTTCCGGTAGCTGAGTACCAGTCCCAATACGGATCCCAGTACAAATGAAAGTATGTAAAGCAGGTAAATTGTTTCATTCATTTAATCACCATTTAAATGGGGCGGTAAAGGTATATAAATGCGGCTATGAACACTACAAGAGTCAGGATCATGGCCCATTTCTCAGCATTCTCTGAGAAGTGAATGGCTCCCTTTCTGTGAAGGAAGTAGGTGAGAATCATTAAGAGAAAAACTGCTATGGTAAGTGGTAAAACTACGATCCACTGTAATAATGCAGCTAAACCACTGGCTAAGAGGGCACCGAAGGCCGCCAGGGTCATGAGGAACAGTGTGTCTTTTTCTTGCATTTCCATTTTTTTGTTTCTCCTGTTAGTATAGTAGAAGTACAAATGAACCTACGATTCCAATTATTGCAAAGCTAACCTGCATCATTATGGAATGATTAGGGTTTAATATAGGGGTGGTAGCATTTATAAGGGCTACAATTGCTGACATTACAACCATGCCCACCAGATACCAGAGTGGACTTAATCCACCAATGAACACAGTTAAGAACACCCATAAAAGCATGTACCATGCTATTGACTCTGAAATCATCAAATAACCACGGAGAAGTCCGAAGTGCTCTGTTTCATATCCGGAAATGATATCTTTGCCTTTGGTTATGGCGAAGGGGGAGTAAGGGGCTTTGGAAAGTATTAACACGAAGAACATGGCAGCTGCTAAGGGTATACTGTATATGAGGGGTCCGCTGACAGCCTGTAAACTGACAATTTGACCGATGTTCATGGTCCCAGTTTTAAAGTAAATGATTATAAGCACAGCAAATAGTGGAACCTCGGCTGCTGCTGAGAAAACTGCCCTGACACAGCTAAGCTTACCGTAAGGTGAACCGGAAGATGATCCTGCATTGTGCTCCACGATCTTGTGTAGTGCATAGATTGCAAAGATCAAAAGAAGTGATCCCTCAGTAACCGGACCCACAATAACTGCTGAAACCCATATAACACATAACATGCCAGTTATGGCTATGTAAAAGGGCATTGCCGCTGTTTGGGGGAATGATGATTCTTTAATGAAGAATTTTAATGTGTGTAATAGGTGCTGGATGATGGGTGGCCCTGGCCTCATCTGTATCCTGGCCATTATCTTCCTCTGCAGTCCGAAAAGGACACTACCCACCAGAAATGCGATGAGGACGTTCAACAAAATGTTTGCCATTAAATTCAATATGATCACCGATTAGTTGTCCTGATATTTTAGTTACGGTTAATATATATTCTTTATAAAGGGGTTAATATCCTATAAATGGTTCCCTGGTCTTGTCTTCTTCATCATCCTTAGGTCCTCTGGCCATTACTATCAGTCCAAAGGATAGTATTCCTGCTGGTATGAATATAATGGAAATTGCATAAACCACCCAGTTGGGCGGGTTGAACAGGAGGGCATAAACTATTCCTGCTATGGAGATTATAAATATTAAATAACTTGCTACCTTCAGTTTGTCCATTATTTCACCAGTTTTGATGTGTTATTCATGAAATGACTTTATTGTTCAAATCATTTGACCAGCAATTTTAACCATTTATAAGCATATTTTTTTTAAGCACATTTTTGTTATATTTTTGTATAATCATTCTTAGAATGGTTTATTTATGATTAGGAGTATTTCAATCACTCTAACTATTACCAGCAGTGAGCTTAAGTGAATGATCAGCAAAAATGGTGAACCCGGAGTTCTGAACATCTCTGCTTTAGTGGCGTAGAATGGTGCCACCCCAGTTTCACCGGCCACTCCTAAAAACAGGAGGAGAGATCCAAAGACCATCATGGCGGTGGTGGGTATATTCACAATTTCCAGTAAACTTATGGAGCCAGTTGATGCCAGGATCATGGCGGCGCCTCCGAAGAGGGGTAGGGTTGCTATCATGGCCACCAGACCATACTGGAAGGCTGCATCTAAAACATCCACTTGTTTTACTGCAGCTACTATCCCAATGTTAACAATACCAATAAGACATACGAATAGGGTGAAGTTGAAAAGATCTCCAGTGATCATAGCACCAGCGGTGGCCAGTCCGCAGATAATAGCCAGGAATCGTCTGATCTTGAATTCTTCCTTACCTACTTTGACTTCCTTATCTTTCAGGGTGCCGAAACCAGCTTCAACCTGTGTTTCAGTCCGGCTTATGGCAATAAGAGTAGTGAAGGCCAGTGCACTGGCGAACATGAACAGGTTGAGGGGTGCCATGTAAAGGACGATGTCTCCCAGTGGGATGTAGCCCAGTAACTGTTGACCCAGTATGATTATATCCATTTTTTTAACTCCTTACTACTCCTTACTTCTTGTTAAATTCTTCACGGCCTATAACTCCTATAAGGCCGGCTTTGAAGGCAACTTTTATAAACACTCCAAACGCTGCCAGGAACAAAGCCAGAAGCCAGTATTGTGGGAATACAAAGAATATTATAAATCCTACCAGCCATAGGCACCATGCAATACCGGATATTCCTGCAATACCTTCCCATGTATCGGTTGGAACTCCGCGCACTCTTTTTGAGAGAACATAAAATAGAATCCCTCCTCCGGCTACAGCTCCTCCAGTGAATCCTGTAAGAAATGCTCCATATGCAATTAATATAAGAGCCAGGAAAGTAGGGGCAGTTGTCATTATTTCCATGTCCAGTGACACAGGCAAGGGGATTAACTCTGCAGTTTTCCCGGTTTTTCTCATCTCCCTACTCAACAGTATCTCGGATATGGCCAGTATTTCTGCCAGTTCCACTACTAGTCCAGGTAGTATGAGGGCTTCTGCCAGATCGGTTCCCACAGCTGCCACCAGGATCAGCATGCCAATGCCAACGATATCAGTTAATATCAGGGCACTTAGATCATTTTTCTGATAGGCAATGGCCATTAGACCAATGAGACCAACGATTAAACCAGTGAATACTGCTGGAATGAATAATGAGACCACTATGGGGGACACAACACTGGGAACCAGTACTGAAGCACTCATTCGTCTTCCCTCCTTCTCATGGTGAAGTTAAGTGCCACCCATGATGCCACCACAAATGCCATCATAAGTATGCTGGACTCCAGTATGGTGTCGAAACCTCGTGAATAGTATAATATTTCATCTATTAATCCCCCTGGGGATGAATAGATAGATGTACCGTAGTAGAGAGTGGTGTTACTAACTCCAATTGCAATAGGTGATAAGTATCCGGTTACCATTCCTGCTTTTTCTGAAAACTCAGGATATTGTGATCGTACTATTCCTGGCTCTTCAAGAGGCACACCTCCTCGATCATAGGGTGCCAGAGGATCTTTCTCGTCTATTTGTAGTTGTGGTGCTGGTCGTGGGTAGAGTTGATTATCATTAAGTCCCATGGGCACCAGAAAACCTGCCAGTAATAAAATTCCCAGAATTATGGAGAAAAAGCGTGGGATACGTTTTGGTGTGGCCAGTGAATTCCACAGCCTGCCAATCCTGCTCATAATTTGGCCTCCACTTCTTCTAATCTAACAATAGCCCTCAAGAGAATCATTGTTATTATGGCTGTGGCTGCAATGTAAGTGACGAGTGCAATGGTATGGTTATAGGTTAAAAATATAAGTGAAACACCTACTGCAGCAATTTCAGTGTTTAAGGTCCTTACGATTGGATCTTTCACTCCCGGGCCTATGGCTGTGGCAACTCCTCCGAGGATGGTGAGTGCCACCCCTGTGTAGAACCATATGTAAATATCAAGCAAGGTTCCCTTCCTCCTGGGATTCTTCTTTTTTCTTACGGACCTCATTTAATTTGATGATTCCGATTAATAAGATAACAATAGAGATGGGGTCGAAGATGGCTGCGGCCATGGCCACGTCTAGGTATTTGGCAGCTACGATCATTCCTATAAACCCTCCCTGGAGAAGTGCAAACATGATCACCTTATCCAGGGGTTTTGGAAGGGCTATGATCCCGGCAGTGCCAATTAAGGCAATTGCTGCCGATACAGTGGTTAAGTTTACAAAGTCAAGGTACATTTTATTTCACCATGATCTCTTCTTTTACCCTTCCCAGAGAATAAGCAATGGCGTTGGAGCTTAGGGTGGATGTAACAAAGAATGTGATGGCCATGATTGCTCCGAAGGGTGTCTGTATGTATAAGGCAATGATTGCAGACATGCTGAAACCAATAACGTTTAGGTAGAGTAAACGTTCTGAACGGTTCTGGGCTACCAGTGTGCGCAGTGCCATGAGTACTACTATTATACCTAATATTTCGATTAACATGATTTGCACCTAGGTTAACTTGGTGTGTCTCCCCATTTTCTGGGCTATTTTCCCTAAAAGACGTGAGGCTCCAGGGTGGTATAGGCCCTGTATGGTTACAATAGCCAGTACCATGCCTATAATAAAGTATTCGGTTTTAAAACCAATAAATGAGGTTAAGAATATTATAACTGTAATGGTGAGGGCTCCGGTGGTACCTGCATATCCGGGGTCAGCACATAACCGGTTCCCGAAGTAGACCAGTACGGCAGCTATTAACCCTCCTTCCGGGGTTCCTATGGCGTAACAGCCAATTGAAGCTAGTAATGTTCCGGCAGATGCATCTGGTGAGCATACAATGTTTCCCTGGAAGAATCCTCCTGCCAGATCCCCGTCTCTTTCCTTAATTGATCTGCCGATTACATCGGCACCTTTAACTCCAGGTGCTTCTGGAAGTCCCATCCAAGTGTCTATCAGGACGAAGTTCAACCAGGAGATAACAGCAGCAATTGCTATTCCTAAAATTTCATTCATGGGATTCCTCCAATTTTATTCATGGGATTCCTCCGATTCTGGTACAGGAACTACCTTTTCCAAAATAAATTTGGCAAATAAAGCAGTGATAATCCCGGTGATTAATGCAACAATATATCCCTGGTAACCTAACTCGTAAACCATGGCGTAAAAGCCAACAGCCAACACTGCAGTTGGGAAAATAGCACTGATGGTCCAGGAATGCCTCATAGGCTTATCTGGGAGTAAAGGAAGCCTTAAAACCAGGCTGAGTATTATGGCTGCAGCCAGGGCAATAAGATAACTGAACACATTAGCATGAATAATCATGATAAATAGGTGGTCTCCTTTATGTATATAAATCTTTTTACTTGAGAATGCTTATGAGTTATTACTTACAGGGTCCGTGGAGTTTCACGGTTAATGATGAACTGACGTTCTCTGATGAACTGACGTTCTCTGATGAACTGATGTTCTCAGATAATACAAATCTTCTTTAAATAAACTTATTAAGAAGATTTTAATCTTTTCTAAGTCATTTAATCTCTTTACTGTTATATAAAGTATCTTTAACTTGCCATATATTAAACTTTTCTCATAAACTTTTTGCAATGATTTTAAAATGAATTATAATGATTTAAAATATAAATGGAATTATTAAAAACATTCAAAGTTGTTATGGTGCTTTTTTTGTAATTATAATTTCATGATTGTAAACATTATTAGTGTTAATATTCTATATAAGGGTAATTTAAGGGTTAATATTCTATATAAGGGTTAATATGCTCCATATGGGTGAATTAGTGGTTAATATTCTCTATTAGGATGAATTATATATCATATCCGTAAAAGTCAGGGAAATATTTTCACAGATTGTTACTTGTTGATAAATGTTGAAAATCTTTTTAAATTCTCTCATAATTATTAAAAGGAATATTATACATGCTTTAATCTTAACTTCTAAAATACCGCATGTTCACATAAAATAATATAAATTTATTTATACTCTGTGAACTTAAAAAATAGTTGAAGTTAAATTGGGGAGGTATTTTTAATGGTTGATGATGATGATAATTCTAGATTCAGACTAACTAAGGGTGTTGTGATATTAGTAATAGTTTCTCTTCTTGGTTTAGGAGCTGTATTTTATATGTACACTGTTTATGTTGAAGATCTACAGTACAGCACCCTGCCTGAGATAAGTGCTTCGGATCGGATACTGATAGTTGCTCCGCATCCTGATGATGAGTCTTTAGGTACAGGGGGACTTATTAAAAAAGCACTGGAAAAAAATGCATCGGTGGAAGTGGTTATGGTAACCACTGGAGATGCAATGAGTCCTGAAGACTTTAAGAAGTATTTAACCAGTACTAACAATGTCAATTACAAGGGCACCATAGGTGACCTGCGTCATACTGAGGCTATTAATGCCGTAACTGCATTGGGATTAAGTTCGAATAATATAATTTTCCTGGGCTATCCTGATGGATCACTAAAAAATCTTTTGGAAACAAACTGGGACACCGCTTATAAGCGTACTTCTGGGTCCAATCAGAACGATCACTCTCCTTATAATTTCACCTATGAAAAAAATGCACCCTACACCGGTGCCAATGTGGTTAAGAACCTGGAGCAGATCATGAAGGATTACAAACCAACCATTATCTACTATCCTGATGATGGAGATGATCACCCAGATCACTTTGCCACCAGTGCATTTGTAAGATATTCTGCATTACAGACCAATTATACTGGTAAGAGCTACACTTATCTGGTTCACAAGGGCATTGCCTGGCCAAGTCCCCTTAACTACCAGCCAAGTAGAGCACTTCATTTCCCATCCGAACTAGGTGTGCTTGATGCTGACTGGTATTCTACTTCTTTAAATGCTACGCAGGAGGCAGCCAAGGAAAAAGCTATCAAGGCACATGCATCTCAGGTGACCGCTCTCAGGGACCTCTTGCTTTCATTCATAAGGACCGATGAGGTATTTGCCACCTATCATAAAATAGACATACAGAAGATTGGAAGTATCAATTCAATATGGACCACCCTGCCATCCAGTTCCTATCAGGATGTTAAAAATGATGATAAAACTGGATTACTACAGAAAGGTGATGATCTATCTGCAGCAGGAGTTGCCTACGATGACAACAATGTATACCTCTTCTCACAATCACAATCAGTGAATAACGGTTTAGGATACAACTTCCACCTCCGTTTATTCAATGGAACTGATGTTAAACGAGTGGATATACTGGCCAAAAATGGAAAAGCCGAATACCAGACACTTGCCAAAAACAGTATAACCTCTAACCAGCAACCTACAGTAACCACCAAAAATAGTATTATTGTTGTCACCCTACCCCGGGGGCTCTTCAATGGAACCAAATATATGATGTTGAGCACGGATATGGTTAACCCTCAAAACAATGGATTGTTGGATTTCCTTTCTTACAGGGTGTTCAAATTCCCAGATCAAATAGCCACAGCAGATAACAGTCTATTTGGAGGAGTAACTTCTGAAGTTGCCGGATTTATTGTAAACACCAATCCTGGAGTAACAACCGCTAAACAGGTTTCAAACTCAGTAACTGGTTCTAAATCTGAAGTTGGTGGTAATAATTTTGGTCTGGTGAACCAGGAAGAATCACAGGATATCCTTTCTGCAGCAGATGCCAATTTTTAACCCTGACAAATAAGAGTCAGGGATTAACATCTCTGCAGATTTAAATATCTCACATTAAAATCACGCATCTGGATGACTTATCAGGAGTTATCTGTGTGGTATCTAAATGAGTTGGATGTAGATAGGGGTCTGATGACATAATAACGGAATAGAAATGATAAGCACGAGGGAATTTAATGGGTGAAATTATTAACAGTAGGGTAAGTAGTACAGGAAGTACAGTGAAAAAGAAGAGAGTGATCTCCCTGGACGTGTTCAGAGGCCTTGCCGTTGCCGCAATGATCTTTGTAAATGCCATGGCCTTCTCTGAATCCACCCCATGGATCTTTGAACATGCTTCCTGGAATGGTCTTACCATTGCTGATCTGGTTTTCCCTTCCTTCCTTTTCATTGTAGGGGTATCCATGGCCTACTCTTTTGCTGCTCGTTCTGGAGCTTCTAAACGTAGTTTATGGGGTCATTTCCTCTTTAGAGTGGTTGCCCTTTTCCTTATTGGTGTGGGACTTAACTGGTTCACCTCCAATTTCACTATGATAAGAATCCCCGGAGTACTGCAACTCATTGCTCTTTCATCACTTTGTGCCGCGCCACTGGCAAAATCGAAACCTCGCTGGATACTCCTGGCCGCGGCTATCCTCCTATTGGTGCACGGTGCAATTCTCCTTGGTGTGGGGGCGCCAGGAATACCTGCAGGTACATTAGAACCGGGAAACAACGTTGATGACTGGCTGGACCTTCAGATTTTAACACCAAATCATACCATTAATGCAAATGGTGATCCCGAAGGTATTTTGAGTATTCTTACTGCAACTGCCCTGGTTTTACTGGGATTATGTATTGGCCGAACATTACAGTTACTAGATCACAACTGGAAAACCATGGGTATTTTGCTGGTAGGTGGGATAATATCCATCATAATAGGTTTATTAGTTTCCCAGGTTTTACCCATTAACAAACAGCTCTGGACCTCCAGTTTTATTCTGGTATGCGCAGGCATAGGAACCCTATTCCTGACATTGATGTTCTCCTATCTTGATATTAAAAGGTGGCCTAATGCTTTCTTCTGGGCCATCCCCATGGGCCTTAATGCTCTGGTGATATACATACTATCCATTGTATTCACCATACCAATGCACATGGATTTTTTCACCAACATGGGAGAGATCCCCCTCAGTTTCTACGATGTATCTACCATATATTTCATGGATATATTAGGGCCTGGTGCAGGAATGGTGGCTTATGGGCTTCTCGTAGTCCTGATATGGTTAATTGTAGCATCTATAATGCACTGGAGACATATTTACATTAAATTATAACCTTTTTTTTGAAATAATTAAAATAAGAAGAACACAGTGTCAAAATATGAATCTTAAGTAAAAGTAATTGAATAAATAAAGGGATTAATATTTAATATGATTTTTAAAGATTTAATCTTTATTTTTAGAATTTATCAGCCTTTTTTAGAATTTATTAGTCTTTCTAAGATTTATTAGCTTTAAATAACGATTACTTATAAATTATTTAACCTAGTCTGATTCATGGTAGTCTTCTTCAGTGTTGATCTCCCAAAGGTTATCCTTGGAAGTTTCACCCTTGATAATATTATCAACAGCAGCCATGGCAGTTAACATGGAATGATCCATGTTGTTGTAACGGTGCATACCGTTCCTTCCAATTAAGAACAGGTTTTTGAACTGATCAGTATATTCTCTGATTAGATTAAACTGAGGATAGGTTCCAAAGTAAGCAGGGTACGTTTTTTTAACTTTAATAACCACGCCATCCTTCACATCCTCTGGATCAATGATACCTATTTTTTCAAGCTCATCAATGGCAAATCGTTGGAAATCTTTTTTGGTCATGCTCCACAAGTCATCACCCTCATTACAGAAATATTCAAGACCAATCCATACATCATCAGCATCATTAACCATATACGGACTCCAGTTATTGAATATTTGAAGCCTGCCTATTTTCACGTCTCTTTCCTGGATATAGATCCAGTTATCCGGCACCAAATTGTTAACAGTGGGTGTTTTGGTTTCATTTTTAATCTTTAATTTATCCAGTAGCAAGCCCACGGTTATAAAATCACGGTACATGAGGCCGTTAGACACATCTAAAACATCTTCCGGCACATCACACTGTAATGAATTAATCAAATCCTGTACTGGCATTGTTGAAATGAAATAGTCTGCTGATATCTCATGTGAAGTCCCGGTGGATTTATCAACGGTAGTAATTTGAGATACAAGATCTTCGCTGGCAGTTATACTGGTCACTCTATTACTGGTATGGATCTCTCCGCCATTTTCCATTATAATGCTTGCAACTTCCTCCCATAACTGGCCCGGCCCGTATTTGGGATACATGAACTCTTTTATTAAACTTGTTTCCACGTTCTTCTGATATATGGAAGAATCACCGGATAAATTCTTTTTCAATGCATGAACAATAGTTTTATAAACAGAAAGTCCTTTTATTCGCTGGGAACCCCATTCGGCGGTGATTTTGCTGCAGGAAACACCCCACACCTTTTCAGTGTAATCCTTAAAAAAGATGAGGTACAGTTCCATGCCAAATCTGTTGATGAAAAAGTCTTGTAGGGATTTTTCAGGTTTTATTTTGTGAACGGATGTTTTAATGTAACTTAGGCCAATTTTAGTAGTTCTTGTGACCCCTAAATTGGAGAATGTATTGTAATTTAATGACACAGGATAATCGAAGAATTTTCTAAGGAAAAAAATCCGTGATAATCTGCTGCGTTTGAGCATTACTTTATCTGTCTTTTCAGGGTCGGGTGAAGGGAGGGTTACAGTTTTTCCATAGCTTATATCCCTTTTTACATATTCCTGATTAATGGGTATTTCACGTTCCATTAATTTATCATCACGTGCTGGTGCGCCCTGAATGGGTAAAATATTGGTCCACCATTCCATAATTTGTGGTGATTTTGAAAAGAAACGATGTCCACCAATATCGATCCTGTTACCTTTGTAATTAATGGTTTTTGAAATTCCTCCAATAGAATCACTTGATTCATATATAATCGGTTTTATATCTGTTTTATCAAGTAACTCATAGGCGGCTGTCAACCCTGCAGGACCCGCACCAATTATAATGGCTTTTTTTGGAGTTTTAGTCATGTTTTACCGTTACTAAAGTTTTAACATTTTCAATATCCCTATCTATCTTTAATAAAATTATTGTTTATTTGGATACTGATAATGGTGGATACTTAAATCTTAGTTAACCAGTGATTTTCTTAGGTGAATAGTTTCTTAGGTGATGAGGTTTATCTGAACAAAGCAAATTTCCTGGCAAAGAAATTCCAGAATAGAATAATAAATGCAGCCATGATCTTGGATAACCATAGGTAATTAATTCCTAAATTTTCAGTAAAAAACCATATAAACACTTCATTTAAAACAATACCCACTAATCCTATTAATGTAAAAACCCCAAACTCGAGCTTCCTATTATCCATAGTCCTTCTGTTGAAAACCCAGTTTATACTGAGGACATAATTAACTATTAAACCTAAAACAAATGCTACCGCTGCTGAAGTCAGATAATAAATTCCAAAAAAATGAGTAAGGATCAAAAGCAATGAAAAATCAACAATGAATGCAGCCCCGCCTGTGAAAACGTATCTGAAGAGTTGTATATGAGTTTTATCAGTTTGTTCTGATATTAATTTGTTCTTCAAACTTTTGGCACGGGCTTTCATGAACATTCCCTATTTCTAACAAAGATGTTGTTTAAATCCAGTCTATTTTAGAAAAAAATAGGTAAAAAAAGAGTTTAGGAAGTTCTATTCTCTTTTTTCAGGAAATAATTCAGCTGATCCTTTAATATATCATTGAGGGTGTAATCGATTTTACCACCAATAGCCTGGATCTTCTTGGTGTCAGCCAGTAGAATTGGGACTTCAGCCGGCCGGAATCTGTCCGGATTGAATTCTATTGTAACATCCCCTTGTTCGGTGTTAACTCGTATTCCCTTATCTTCCAGGGTGTATTCCAGTTTTTCCTCTAAAATTAACTGGTCAATCTTGGTTTTTGGGAATTTAATTCCAAAGATAGAACTGTTATCCATTTCATTGGGGTCCTGGATCTGTTTATCGCCTTTGAGGGTTTCAATCTTATTCACATTCCATCCTGCTTCTTCTAAGCCCAGTAATATGTAGCTCAGTACGGAGTTGGTGCGCATGGAGCCCTGGTTGTAAACTTCTCCTGATTGTCCTTTTTCAGCAAGTAACAGGTATCCCTGGACTATGTCTTTAACATGGGACCAGTCCCGCAGGGCATTAAGGTTTCCAATGACAATACGGTCTGATTCACCAGATTTCAGTTTCATGATCTGGTTAGTAACCACGGAGGTTACGAACATTATTCCTCTTCCAGCTCCCTCATGGTTGAAAGCACGGGAAACCACGGTATCTAACCCATAGGAGTGATAATAGTTCCTCATGAGATAATCACCGTAGACCTTGGACACTGCGTAGGGTGACATTGGTCTTAAAGGGTTGGTTTCTTTTATAGGTACCTCAGGGATTTCTTCTGGTTCAGGGAAAATAGTTCCGTAGTCTTTTTTGGCTTTTTCATACTGTTCCTGGGAGGATAATACCAGACCATATTCTTCACTGGATCCAGCGAAGACTACTTTGGAGTCGGATTCTTCCATTCGCATGGCTTCCAGGAGGTTGGAAGTTCCAATACAGTTAATGTGCTGTGTTTCCTGGGAGTTGTCAAATGATCGTTCAACAAAGGACTGAGCAGCCAAGTGGAAAATGTAATCCGGTTCAGATTCTTCCATAGCATTAGTCAGTGAGGTTAAATCAGTCAAATCTCCCTCAACAAGGGTTAATGCTCCAGCAATACCTCGATCCACAATATTTTTGGCTAATGTACCGTCAGCTCTCCTTCTAACCAATCCATAAACATTAGCTTCTTGATTGATAAGCTCTTTAGCAAGGTAAGAGCCGGCAAATCCGCCTACACCAGTTATAAGCACATTTTTGTTTTTCCAATTCATTTGAATTCCTCTTTAATGATCTTTTTCAATTAATAAATAACTGTCCAATTGATATCTTTTAATCCAATGATATCTTTCAAATTAAAACCACTGTCCAATAATCAATTTATTCTCTATTAAATTTTCAATAATTTAAATTTATTATTTTCAAAAATTATTATCTACTATTAATTGAGGTTATTTGATTTTTTTAAGTATAATCATCTCTTATTTAAATATTTTATCCCATCAACTGTTAATTCTTTTATTAATCTCTCATTATTTTTTGAGTCATATTATTTTTGGACATGTTTGTACTTTTTTTAACAATACCCCTATACTTTTTGGCCCCTATAATTTTTGGTATATTACCACCACTCCCCATGACTTGATGATACGATAACCTTCAATGTCTGGATGGGACTGGCTGGTAGAGTCAATATAGTAATCCACATTACTATTTTTAAGATAATCAGCAAATTCCCCTGTGGTATTGAACAATCTGGGATATGCCCCCAGCACATCCATTTTAAGATACCAGCTAACTGCATTTGGATAATCAGACCTTATGTTTTTATCATGGTAATGGGGGTCATACTCTTTTATCCAGTCGCTTGAATTACCAATATCAATGGTAAAAGTTTTTTTAGGTGTATGGCCGACATAAATTGCTGTAGCTGATGATAAGAGTACCAGTGCAAGGATCAAGTAAACTCCACATTTTCGGAAACTGGATTTTGTAATCCTTGATTTTATATCCACAAGCTCCATGAATTGGCTGAAACCAAGAATTATGAAATATGCAAATGCCGGGGCCATTGTAATGAAGTACCGGTCAACCTTAAAGGGTAAAATACTGTGAAATATGAAAAAAACACCAAACCAAGATATAAACATGAAATCCAGGCTAGCTTTTCCTTTAGAATCGTCACTGGCTCCGTTAAATAAGAAGAGATATAAGAGATATAGTACGGAGATTAACAGGATTTCACTGATAATCAGGGATTTAAAGTAAAAACTGATCACAAATCCTGCAACTAAAACCAGGGTCAGTGTGAATTTCAGCAGGTTACTCCGGTTTAAGGGTGATGGATTAACCATGCCAAATCTTGATTTCGCGCCTCTGTAAATGTAAAATGAAAGTCCAACTATGGTAATAATGGCAATTACATATGATAATATTGATGGGATTCCCATGGATGGGTTTAATATCTGTTGATATGTACCCTGAATGGGACCAACTGAGATGTAATTCAATAGATTCTGAAGATAGTATAAAAGGTTGGGGTTGTAGGCCACATCACCGGCTCCAGTGGATGTGGCGGTTGCCACTGCAAAAATCAGGTTGAATATAGAAGCAGTAGCACCCAATTTCACAAAAAAATACATACTCCCTACTATTAGAACTCCAAATTCTATTAAAACTCCTAAAATGATTTTTTTCAAGTTTTCATTAGTTTTAAGTTCATCTAGATTTATCAGAAGGTAAATGAGTATGGGTAAAATTATCAGGCCAGAAGTGTACCTGGCCATGATGGCAATAACCGCGAGGGGTAGAACAAAGTATAAAAATCGTGAATCCTTTTTCAAGCCAATGATCAGGAAATAAATCGCCCAGATTGAAAAAACAACTCCTGGGATATCTATACCACCACTGACAACCCATGACAGCATCACCGGCAATGAAATGAAAATTATACTACCTGCAAAACTTTGAATAGGATTAAAACGTTGTTTTAAGAGGAGGTAAAATCCAGTAACTCCTACTATAGATATGAAGCCACTTACAATGAAAATAACATTAATTGAGACATATCCCATTCTAAAAAGGAGGGACGTGAGTAAGGGAAGCAGGGAAGGTAAGAAGATAGCGACACTCCCACCCTCCATGCCTGCAAAGTAAAGTGCATTGTTAAGATAGTTAAAAACATCCCAGTAAGGAACACCTATCCTCATCTGAATACTCAAAAAATAAGAAACAATTCCCAGGGTGATGAGAATCAATACAATGAGCGGATTATGGCAAACCTGTTTCAGGCTTCTGGAAATAACATTACCCTGTTTTTTGTCCTGATCCAAATTACCACCCTTAGAAATAGTCTTTTAAATTCATCAAATTATTCGCAATTCTTCGATAAAATAATAAAATATGTTTTTAAATTCACAGCTAACTATTCAAATTTTAATTTTCAACAAACCAGTTTACTGTTTCCCCCAGTTCCCCCATAAAATCAGTAGAGGGATTAAAACCAAATGATTTGGCTTTGGAAACCTCTGCCAGTGAATGTTTAACATCACCCGGTCTTGGTTCATCATAAATGGGATCCAAATCTTTCCCCAGAACTTCGTTGATTATATCCACCAGCTGATTGACAGTGGTGCTCATCCCGGTTGCTATGTTAAATGCACCAGCCTCCTTGGTCTGGCAGGCCTTCAAATTGGCATCCACAATGTGCTTAACATAGATAAAATCCCTGCTCTGCTGGCCATCACCAAATATAACCGGTCTTTCATTATTTAACATGGAACTGATGAAATGGGGAATTACCGAAGCATACTGAGAATTAGGGTCCTGCCTGGGGCCAAAAACATTGAAGTACCGGAGGGAAATAGTTGATAACCCGTAAATGTCAGCGAAAAGCTGACAGTACATCTCACCAGTGGCTTTACTCAAAGCATAAGGTGAAATGGATTTTAAGGGAGTATTCTCAGAAAGTGGGAAGTCAGTGTTATCTCCGTAAACTGCGGCAGAGGAAGCAAAGACAACTTTCTTCACGTTATTGTCCCGGGAGGCTATGAGAACCTTCAAAGTTCCGGTGACATTAACTAAATTACAGTTGAGTGGATCAGCCACACTAGCCGGAACACTGGCCATGGCAGCATGGTGAAAAACATAGTCACAGCCTTCAAAACTCTTTTCAAGATCAATCTCAGTGATGTCACCCAGGTCAAGGCTGATATTATCTAATTCCAGGTGTTTAATGTTTTTAATGTTGCCGGTGGATTCATTGTCCACAATAACTACTTCATTTTCCTGGCAAAGTTCCTCCACCAGGTGTGATCCAATGAAACCAAGCCCTCCAGTTACTGCAACTTTTTTGTTCTTCATTTAAACTCCTTTAAATTCTTTTTATTCGGTTATTATTATTATTATTATTATTATTTTGTTTGGGAAATTAGGTAAACGATAGACTAATACGATGATATTTTTCTAGCTATAAAATAACTTGATGGGTAACTACATATCAATTTGTTACTGCCCATTACATTAGTCAATACCATTATTAACATTATTTTAAGAACACCATGGTTATTTTAAGAACATCATGGTGAACTCTATCCAAGAATTTTTAGTTAACGTTTTTTTATAGTTAACGTTTTTTAGTTAACGTTTACCAAAAGAAAGACTGATCTGTAAATATTTTTGGTATCGGGTAATTTGTAAAGCTCAAACTCCAGTTTATACTCACCCGGAGTGTTTCCTGTGAATTGGAAAGGTATTTCATTCTTTTCATCATTTTGAAGGGAAATATTCTCTTCTTTCAGGATAGTGTTGTTTCTTTTAATCTTAATCAGGTAACTCTGTGTTGAATGCTCATGATTAACCACGCCTATGGTAAGGTTACCCTGCTCACCGGTTGTTAAATTTGTTGGATAATCCCCGGCTTTTCCATCAGGACCCAGTAAATAAAATTCAGTGAATCCATCTACTTTCGCGGGTGACAATGTGATATAAAATACACCTATCATTCCGGCAATGAGGGCAATTATTATTAAAATTGAAATAGTCCGATCAAAGTCCATTATGATACTTCCATATCGTGGATTTAATATATTTTAAGAGTCCTTGTAAGTAAAATTCAATGTTATCTTGAATTATCCTTTTATGAGTAAACTATTACACGTACCATTATTAATTCTCTATTTCCTTTATAATGTTATATTATAAAAATTATATACGATTTTTAATTGTATTGGTATTTTTTAATTTATTATAATTTTAATTCATAATAAATTTATCACATAATTCATTAATTATACAATTTAAAAAAAGGATTAAAAAAAGGTTGATATTGGCTTAAAAAAGCCAAATATCTATTAATAGGGTTAACTCAGGTTCGTGCTTCGTTGAAAATTGCACTGGCCATTTGTGCAATATCTCCACCACACACCAAGAAATTAAATCCATGGCTGGTCAGGAATTGGTCAGGGTTAGCCAATCCTGTGAAACTTGGAGATGAGAAGTCATCATCATGAGCCCTTGGTAACCAGGCTAAACCTCTAATATCTAAAGCAGGTGGAGATATCCAGATCGAATAAACTTCTCTACTTCCCTTTAGAGCTTTATAAGAATTTAGGCCCATTTCATAGATAGTTGCAGCACATGCTCCACCATATATGTTGACTATTAAGGCGTCTTGTGGTATATTATTAGACTCGAGAACAGAATAATGTGTATTAGAGCCTAAACCATAAACATTTGCATTTACTCCCCAAGATATTAGCAGATTTGCAATTGCTTGCATACGGGCTGTGTCTACTGCCGTATTAATTATATTGTCGCTTGTGATCCATACAGGTTTACATAATGCGAACTGTTTCACAATGGCCGTAGCTGGCAAAGCATTACAACTCAGATATGAGTTCAGTATATGGTTGAAAAGGTAGATCTGTGATTGGTAGCTGATTTTTCCCAGGCCAATTAAACCATAGGGTGGTGCCTGGTGGTTTTCATTTATGTGGCTTGAGATTCTCTGGGCAAATTCAACGTATTGTGAAATACTTAAAGTACCCGCACTCAATTGCTCTTCACTGTATCCGGGTAATGTAGCCTCCAGCAGTATTATTGGTGAATTTTGATTGTTTTTAATTTGTACAGTGGCAGTCGTCAGTAAATACAGGTACTGAGCCATATTAACTGTCACTCCCGCAACTTCAGCACTTTCAGGCAGATGTTTATATGTATCCAAATAATCTTGAACATCGCTCGTTGCAGCAAGAATCTCTGCTAAAGTGAATACAACTGGTGGTTTGTAGACTATGGGTATATTTGATGCTGTGAAGGGTTTGACAGTCACATACGTTGGTAAAGTCCCGGTACTGTTGTATATGCTTAGTATGCGGGTGTAGAGGTAGACTTGTGATTGGTAGCTGATTTTTCCTAGTCCGATGTAGCCGTAGGGTGGTGCTTGGTGGTTGTCGTTCATGTGGTTGGTGATTCGTGTTGCGAAGTCGAGGTAGT